>CAMDER010000057.1 GCA_945896935.1 Bifidobacterium breve
GATACAGATCAATATTGGCCACGACCAGTCGGTCGTTCGCGGGTGTGATGCGGTGACCGCCTCAACTGCGATTCCTCGATCAAATATTGAATTAGTTGAAGCAGAACAAAGCGGTGTACGGGTCCTGACTCGAGCGGCGATGCTCGCATCTATTTGCGCAATGCGGCCATCAATTGCAGTGGCCGGAACACACGGTAAGACAACGACGACATCCTTGTTGGTTCGCATCTTTGCTGAAGCTGGGCTCGACCCGAACTTTGTTGTTGGTGGCGATGTACTTGATGAAGGAGTCGGGGCAAGGTGGACAGGATCTTCGTGGACGATTGTTGAGGCCGACGAGAGCGATGGAACTCATCTTGAGTTGCCTTTGGCGGCGTCGATACTCACAAATGTCGACTCAGATCATCTTGACCAATACGGGGATCTGCAAGGAATCGTTTCAGGGTTCCAGCAGTATTTATCAGGAATACAAGGACCAGTGGTTGTTTGCATCGATGATCCCCTCATCGCAGGTATGCAAACACCTGCCCGCACCGTTACCTATGGATTTTCTCCTGACGCAAAATTTCGATGTCACTCGATTGAAGCGACAAATGGTGAAACATCATTTTCAATTACTTTGGATGATCCGACAATTTCTGTCAAGGATCTCAGGGTTCGGATGTCTTTACGTGGTCGACACAACGTACTGAACGTCACTGGTGCAATTGCGATGGCGATGACCCTTGGCGTTGACTCTCAAGTTGCGATCGCTGCAGTTGCAAAGTTTGGTGGGGTTGGGCGGCGGTTTGAAATAGTTGGACATGTTGATGGCATCACCTTTGTTGATGACTACGCACATTTGCCGCGAGAAATATCGGCAGTGATGTCAGCTGCGAAGACGAGCGATGATCGCTGGGGTCGGGTGGTGGCAGTTTTTCAACCCAACCGTTATAACCGCATGGCGATCATGTCTGACGAGTATGCCAATGCATTTGTTGAAGCGGACGTCGTCGTGGTCACTGACATTTATGCATCCGGAACGAAAAAGATTGAAGGCGTGACCGGACATCTCGTGGTGGACGCAGTCGTAAATGCCCATCCCTCAAGTCACATACTCTGGCACGCAGAACGCGAATCGTTGGCCGAATTTGTGAACCAAGTCCTTCGTGCTGGCGACGTTTGTATTTCAATGGGTTGCGGAGACGTTGAATTCTTGCCGCGCGAAATTCTCGACCTTCGTACTGGCGGTAAGAATTCATGAGTTCAAATATTGAACAGGCCGCACTAGCTCTTGGAGAATTGGCACAACGTCATTTTCCGGTGGCCACATTGACGACATACAAAGTCGGAGGAACGGCCGCACTATTTTGCCGAGTCAATGATTTAGCGACTTTGTTGAAAGTCGTGCGAGTGGCCAAGGATTCATCGCTCAACCTCGTGGTCTTAGGACGAGGGAGTAATAGTTTGTTTGCCGATACCGAGTTCACAGGGATCGTGGCACAACTTGGTGATTTCGCCCAGCATCTAGATCTGCCACATCATTCCGAAAAGAGCATTGTCGTAGTCGGTTCGGCTGTTGCTTTACCAGTGATGGCTCGACGTACCGCTGGTGCCGGTCTTTGCGGATTTGAATGGGCTGTTGGGGTTCCTGGAACTGTTGGCGGAGCAATCAAAATGAATGCCGGCGGACACGGATCAGATATCGACGAGTCTTTGGTGAGCGTGCGCATGTATTCGAGTAGCTCAGGGCAGGTTCGCGAGATGGAAAAGTCAGATTTGGGTTTGCGTTTTCGCGGTTCATCGATAACCGACGATGACATTGTTATTGATGCGACGTTTCAATTGACTTGGGGAGACAGCGAACGCGCATTGAGCATGATTGACGACATCGTGAAATGGCGTCGTGAGAATCAGCCAGGCGGGCAGAACGCCGGCTCAGTTTTTGTTAATCCGGTTCCCGGAGAGGTAGCCGCTGGCGAGTTAATCGATCAGAGTGGACTACGTGGATTCCGCATTGGTACTGCCGAGGTTTCCACGAAACACGCCAATTTTATTCAGGCTGATCCTGACGGATGCGCAAGCGATGTTGTTGCTGTTATGGAACATGTCAAAAAAGTTGTGAAGGACAAACACGGGTTTGACCTTCGCTCCGAAGTCCGGCTCATCGGGTTTGATCAAGAAACTGGGACTAGAGGAACTCATGAGTGACAAATTTTCAATATTCAAGAAGCTTGTCCAAAAGGTTCGCCCAAATGATTTTGATGATTCAGATGAATTGGTCAATACCCAGAAGACTTCGGCGACAAAAGTTGATGGCTCAGGTAAAAAGCGCGTCGTCATTACTGATGACTCTGAGGTCATTGATAGAAAATCAACTCGATCCGCCCCTGACAATGGAGCGTCTCGTTTTCGCTTGCGTCGCATAGCGGTTCGCCGCCAAGAGGGGAGGAAGCGTCTGCGATGGTTCACGATTGTTGGACTTGTTGTCGGAGTGGGCGTCATCATCTTGCTCTTATTGACAAGTCCGATCTTGTCGGTCCGCAAAGTTGATGTGGAAGGCGTCGTGTATGCCGACCCCGATCTCGTTGCATCGATTGTTGACAGTGTTTTAGGTGAACCGATATTGACGGTGGATTTAGATGCAGCCGAAAAGAAATTGCTGACGATTTCTTGGGTGCGACAAGCGCGAGTCTCGATGCATCTCCCGGCTCGGGTGACGATTGAAATTGTTGAGCGTCGTCCCATCGCGTTCTTCCGTTCGGTCGACGGATTTAACCGAGTCATCGATCGCGATGGGCGGGTACTCGATGTGATTGAGGGAGACCCCACCGATTACACGCCGATGATCGGAACTGGTCCGAATATTTCGGCTGGACAGACCGTTGAACAGCCCTTTTTGGGGGCCGCTGAATTGATCAATGCTTTGCCCGCCGATTTACAGGCTCGACTATTGACCGTTACGGTGAGTCCAGAGGGCGAAGTTTCTTTAGCCCTCACTAATGATGTTGAGGTGCTGTTTGGGCGACCCGACGATTTCCAGGTCAAATTGGTTGGTGTCGTGAATGAAATCAAGCGGCAGGGGAGCAATCGCTATGCCGTGATTGATGTTTCGAGCGGTCAACCGAGTGTTCGATGACCCGCCAGCACGTGAATTGTGACAATGAAGTCTTAAAGAATGTCCTAATTGCGACTGTGAGCAGGACTTCTGATGTGCCCTTTGAGTGGGTATCCCCCCATTAGAGATTCAGAAGTGCGAGACTCAACCCTGAATTAATAGTAATTTTCAAATCAACGTCGGCTTGCCGACACCCGAAAGCGGAGGAGTCTCCCGACATGGTTGGTGGACAAAACAATTACATCTGCCAGATCAAGGTTGTTGGCGTCGGTGGCGGTGGCGTCAACGCAATTAACCGGATGATCGAGCGAAATCTGCGTGGGGTCGAATTCATTGCGATCAACACCGATATTCAGGCCTTAATGACAAGCGATGCCGAGTTAAAACTCGATGTCGGTCGTGACCTCACTCGCGGACTTGGTGCTGGTAGCGATCCTGAAGTTGGACGTCAAGCAGCCGAAGCTCATCGCGATGAAATTGAAGATGCACTCAAGGGTGCGGACATGGTTTTCATTGCTGCGGGCGAGGGTGGAGGTACCGGAACCGGTGCTGCCCCTGTCGTGGCGGAAATTGCCAAGGCTGCTGGTGCTCTGACCATCGCCATTGTGACGCGTCCGTTCTCTTTCGAAGGACGCCGTCGTGCCGTACAGGCCGACGCTGGAATTGCCAAGCTCAAAGAAAAAGTGGACACCTTGATTGTTGTTCCGAACGATCGCCTGCTGTCGGTCGTAGATGCTCGTGACACCGTCATGGAAGCATTTGCTCGGGCCGACGAGGTTTTGTACAGCGGTGTGTCGGGTATTTCTGAATTGATCACGAACCCTGGTCTCATCAACACCGACTTTGCTGACGTCAAGATGACATTGCAGAATGCCGGTTCGGCATTGATGGGTATTGGTTCGGCAAGCGGTGATAGCCGTGCTCGTGATGCAGCCTTGAAGGCACTGTCGAGCAATTTGCTCGAAGCATCAATTGAAGGTGCACGTGGAGTGCTTCTCAATGTCACTGGTCCTTCATCGATGACCCTGATGGAGATGAACGAAGCTGCAGAAATTATTCACGGCATCGCCCATCAAGATGCAAACATCATTTTCGGTACGGTCATCAACGATGACATGGGCGATGAAGTCCGTGTGACCGTGATCGCTGCCGGTTTTGATCGCTGGGAAGGCGCTCCGCAAGTTCGTCCAACTGGGCGTCCCGCTGCTCGCTCAAATCAAAGTGGTGGCACTGCTCGTACTTCGGCACCAGCCAAGGACATCTTTGCGTCTGATCCCGTGTCAACTGACGACGGTGATGACGATTTTGATGTCCCGTCGTTCCTGAAGTGAGATTGCGGGCCTCATGCCCGCAAAAGACATCATGCCCGCAAAAGACATAATCGATGAGGCTGGGCGCATCCGAGAAAACTATGAGTCGCTCATGCAGCGGATTCAGCGTCTCGGGGGCGACAAAGTTCAGATCATCGCGGTGACTAAAACTTTTCCCGCAAGTGCAGTTAATGCAGTTGTTGCGGCGGGGTGTTCGCTCATCGGCGAAAACTATGCCCAAGATTTGTTGGAAAAGTGGCCCGAGGTTGACGTCAACCATCGGCCCAAGGTTCATTTCATTGGTCGTTTGCAGACCAACAAGGTTCGATCGCTGTGCCAGGTCGTCGATGTTTGGCAATCGGTTGATCGCCGGTCAGTTCTTGACGAAATTGCCCACCGAGCGCCAAGTGCTCAGGTCATGTTGCAGGTCAACGCAACGGGTGAGTCCGATAAGGGCGGCTGTGCAATCAGTGAACTTGAGAGCCTGTACGAACGGTGCATAGCTCAGGGATTGACAGTGACCGGATTAATGACCGTCGGGCCAACGAGCGGCGAGATTGTGGCGACGCGACAGGCTTTCGAGGTGACTGCTCGCTTTGCTCAAGCCTTGGGGTTACGTGAAGTTTCGATGGGAATGACTGGCGACCTTGAACTGGCAATCGACTGTGGGTCAACCATGGTTCGCATTGGGTCAGCAATCTTCGGTGACCGTCCACCTGTGGCCGATAATTAGCGACTATTATTTCGGTGATGTCAATTTTTAGACGAGCGATGGATTACCTCGGCCTTGGCGAGGATGATGCGTACGACGATTACGACGACCGTGATTCGGTTGATCGCTCGGGCGGCGTTTCGCGCACCTCCGACTCACGTGGTGGCTTTGACGAGTCGCGTCCGGTTACCCGTCAAGTTTCGCCTCGCGATACCGATCCTGTTCCCACACCGCGCCGTTCACAGTTTGATGATTCGTCGGTACAGCCTCGTCCGATTTCGGCACGCCAGGGTTCATCAGTTCGTACATTGGGCGGATCAACTCAAGGTGAAACTCACACTGTGAAAGCTATTCGATTTAATGACATTCAAGAAGTCGCCAACCGTTTTCGTGATGGTCATGCCGTCATTTTGAATACTGAGGGTTGCGACGATGAAGTTGCTCGTCGCATGATCGATTTCTCAAGCGGCTTGTGTTACGCCTTGCACGGCAAAATCGAAAAAGTTGCTCGTGGCGTGTATCTGCTCAAGCCAGATAATCGCCCTGCCAATCCCGAATACTGAACCGCATGAGTATTCTTCGCAATTTGATCACGCTGTACACCGTTGTACTTTTGTTACGCGTTGTGATGTCTTGGTTTCCGCCATCCTCGTCGCAGAGCCCCATGGCCTCGGTTCAATTGTGGTTGTATAGGTTGACTGAACCAGTGTTGGCGCCCATCCGTCGTACATTGCCACCCATGGGTGGACTTGATTTGTCACCGATGCTCCTTCTGATTGCCCTGCAGATACTCGGTAGAGCATTGGCGTAGTGCCGATATCCTTGGTCAATCGTTGATTTGCTGATTGAGACTGACCGAACATGACCGAGCGCCGTTATCCACCCGTTGAATCTCAGCCTTCATTCCCAGCGATTGAAGCGATTGTCCTTGAACGTTGGAAGACCGATCACACTTTTGAAGAATCGGTCAATCAACGCGCTGCTGGACCCGATGGCGCCAACGAATTTGTTTTCTACGACGGTCCACCATTTGCTAATGGATTGCCCCACTACGGTCATCTGCTGACCGGATTTGTGAAAGACGCAATCCCGCGTTATCGCACGATGAGGGGTGAGCGAGTTGATCGTCGATTCGGTTGGGATTGCCATGGTTTGCCGGCAGAAGTTGAAGCCGAAAAACAATTAGGTATTTCTGGTCATCCCGAAGTTACCGAATTCGGTATTGAAAAGTTCAACGACTATTGCCGGACGAGTGTTCTGCGTTACACCAGCGAATGGGAACGCTATGTCAATCGCCAGGCGCGTTGGGTCGACTTCGAAAATGATTACAAAACTCTCGACCTTCCCTATATGGAAAGTGTCATGTGGGCATTCAAGACTTTGCATGACAAAGGCTTGATCTACGAAGGCTTCCGAGTATTGGCGTATTGCTGGCGTTGTGAAACTCCGTTGAGCAATACCGAAACTCGTATGGATGACGTTTATCGCGATCGTCAAGACCCAGCATTGACCGTTAAATTCTCGTTGGCAACTGGCGAAAAGATTTTGGCCTGGACAACAACGCCATGGACATTGCCGTCAAATTTGGCGTTGGCGGTCAACCCCGATATCGACTACGCAGTCGTTGAATTGAACGGTGAGAAACTCATTTTGGCTGAAGCTCGTTTGGCTTCGTATGAGCGCGAACTAGGCGAAGCTGTACGAGTTGGAACCTTGAAGGGTTCTGAGTTGGTTGGGCGCACCTATACGCCACTCTTTAATTATTTCGCTGATACTCCATCGGCCTTCCAGGTTCTTGGCGCAGACTTCGTGACCACAGAAGATGGAACGGGCGTCGTGCACATGGCTCCGGGATTTGGTGAGGATGATCAGATCGTGTGTCTCGCAGCAGGTATTGAAACAATTTGTCCGATGGACAGTCACGGCTGTTATACCGCTGAGGTTCCCGATTGGGCGGGCACTCACGTCTTTGAAGCGAATCCATTAGTCATCAAACACCTCAAGCAAGACGGTGTCGTTCTTCGTCACGATAGTTACGACCACTCGTACCCGCATTGCTGGCGCTGTGCAGAGCCTTTGGTATATCGCGCGATTTCGTCGTGGTTTGTTGAAGTAACCGCGGTAAAAGTTCGCATGCTCGAATTGAACCAACAAATTACTTGGGTTCCCGAACATCTGAAGGAAGGGTCGTTCGGCAAATGGTTAGCGAACGCCCGAGACTGGTCAATCAGTCGTAATCGTTTTTGGGGTTCACCGATTCCGGTTTGGAAGAGCGATGACCCCGCGTATCCGCGGCTTGATGTCTATGGCAGCCTCGCCGAAATTGAACGCGACTTCGGTGTTGTCGTCACCGATCTGCATCGTCCTGCGGTTGATGATTTAGTTCGGTCTAACCCCGACGACCCGACGGGTCAGTCGATGATGCGCCGAGTACCCGAAGTTCTTGACTGCTGGTTCGAGAGTGGTTCAATGCCATTCGCTCAAGTGCATTATCCATTCGAGAACACCACTTGGTTTGAACAGCACTATCCAGGCGACTTCATTGTTGAGTACATCGGTCAAACCCGCGGTTGGTTCTATACCTTGCATGTTTTGGCGACCGCTTTGTTTGATCGACCAGCATTTTCAACCTGTGTGAGTCACGGAATTGTTCTTGGTGATGATGGACAGAAAATGTCTAAGAGCCTGCGTAACTATCCCGATCCGATGGTTGTCTTTGACACCTACGGTGCTGACGCGATGCGTTGGTACTTGCTGTCGTCGGCGATTTTGCGCGGATCCGACTTCTCGGTGACCGAAGCCGGCATACGCGAGACCGTGCGCCAGGTTTTGTTGCCGATGTGGAACTCGTGGTATTTCTTAAGTTTGTACGCCAATGCCGAAGGGGTATCGGGAACGTTCCGCACGGACTCGACAAACATTCTTGACCGCTACATCTTGGCTAAATCGGCGCAAATGGTTGAACGAGTAACTCACGATCTAGATGCGTACGATCTTTTCTCGGCATGTTCGGGTGTGCGTGACTTCTTAGATGTCTTAACGAATTGGTATATCCGCCGTTCACGCGATCGTTTCTGGGAAGGCGATCAAGATGCGATTGATACGTTGCACACGGTTCTTGAAATTCTGTGTCGCGTCTCTGCCCCCATGTTGCCGCTCTTGTCAGACACTATTTATTCTGGATTAACCGGTGATCGCTCAGTGCATCTCACCGATTGGCCGACTACCAATAATTTGCCCAACGATGTCGAACTTGTTCGTGCGATGGATCGCGTGCGCGAAGTTTGTTCGGTTGCATTGTCCATTCGCAAAGCCCATAGTCGTCGCGTACGTTTGCCGCTATCCGAACTTGCGGTCTCACATCCCGATTCATCTGAATTGGCTTCATTCATTGACATCATCGCTGACGAAGTCAACGTGAAAAAAGTGACCCTAACGACTGAAATTACTGGAGCGGCTGCAGCTGTCTTGCAAGTTATTCCTGGCGCTCTTGGGCCACGACTTGGTGGACGCACGCAAGATGTCATCAAAGCGGTGAAGTCAGGTGACTGGCGTCAAGACGGCGACCAAGTTTTTGCCGGAGATATCGAACTTTTCGCTGGGGAGTACAACCTCAAGATGGTCGCGGCTGAAGGAACAGCAAGCAGCGCCCTAGGTGATGGTCTTGGCATGGTGGCACTCGATATTGAAATCACTCCCGAACTCGCCGCCGAAGGCACTGCTCGTGACTTGATTCGATTGGTGCAACAAGCTCGCCGCGAAGCCGATCTTGAAGTGAGCGATCGCATCGAGCTGACTTTGGGAGTTTCCGAATCGGTACGACGTCAAGTTCAACCGTTTATTGACGAACTTGCCCGCGAAACTTTGGCACAATCTGTGCACTGGGGACCAGGGACAACAAACGCGACTTTGGATGATGAAGACATATATATCGGTGTCGTTCGCGTTGATATGCCCCCGAGATAGTTCAATTTGCGGGTATCCTGCCCAACCACACGAGTGAAAAGGACATATGCAATGGCTAGCAAAACCGTCAAGAAGCCTGCTCCTGCCAAGAAGTCAACTGCTCAAAAAGCCCCTGCCAAGAAGGCGGCGCCGGCGAAGAAGAAGGCTGTGCCTGCTAAGAAGGTCGTCCCTGCGAAGAAGGCTGCAAAGAAGGCCGTTCCTACGAAGAAGAAGGCTGCTCCTGTCAAGAAGGTTGCACTGGCGAAGAAGAAGGCTGCTCCTGTCAAGAAGGTTGCACCAGCGAAGAAGAAGGCTGTGCCTGCTAAGAAGGTCGTCCCTGCGAAGAAGGCTGCGCCTGCGAAGAAGAAGGCTGCACCAGTAAAGAAGAAGGCTGTGCCTGTCAAGAAGGTCGTTCCTGTCAAGAAGGTTGCACCAGAAAAGAAGAAGGCTGCGCCTGTCAAGAAGGTCGTTCCTGTCAAGAAGGCTGCACCAGCAAAGCCGGTCGCCATGGCACCAGTGAAGGCTCCACCAGTACCGAAAAGGGTGGCCAAGCCTGTTTTCGTGAAGCCGCCGGTACCGGGCAAAAAAGCCGTCACAAAAGACGGAATTATTGCTAATAAAGATTTTGACCTGACGTTTATACGTAGTCAGCGGGCCTCATTACTTGAGCAACGCGCTCGTCTGTTGGGTCGCGCAGTGAGTCTTGAAAATGAATTAGAAAAACTCATCGAAGAAGCGGGCATGGGTGACGATCAATTCGACGA
>CAMDER010000058.1 GCA_945896935.1 Bifidobacterium breve
TACTTCAATATCACGGTTGCCGATTGCAGCCGAGTGAACTACCTCTGTATTGCCCCCGGAGATCAGACATCACAGCCAGCAACTTCCATTATCAACTTTGATACTGGGGCAACAGTTGCGAATGGCTCGTTCATCAGTCTCTACACCAATCCCGATTCACCTGCTACGCCATTCCAAAGCGTCAAAATCTTTTGCGGAGAAGACGTCGGTTCGTGCCATGTCATTCTTGATGTCATGGGATACGCCGGCAGCTTCGTTCCTTCTTTTCCATGAGCAACAGCATTCAGCAGCGGACCATTCGCACTAACGGCGTCGATCTTGTTGTCTCCGAGGCCGGCGACCCCAGTGGTCCGTGCATCATCTTGAGTCACGGCTTCCCCGAATCGGCTCATTCGTGGCGTCACCAAATGCAACCTTTGGCCGATGCTGGTTATCACGTACTTGCTCCCGATCAACGTGGTTACGGCTTTTCGTCGTCACCAAAAAATGTCACCGACTACGGCGTGCAACATCTCACCGGCGACTTGGTTGGATTGCTCGATGCAACTGATCATGCCGATGCAACTTTTGTTGGTCACGACTGGGGCGCACTAGTTGTTTGGGAAGCTGGACGTTTACACCCCGATCGTGTGAATGCAATTTGTGCCGTGAGCGTTCCGTTCACACCGTGGCCAGCTAAGCCCACCGATCTTTTCAAGATGATGTTCACCGATCGCTTCTTTTACATGCTGTACTTCCAAGAGGTCGGTCCAGCTGAAAAAGAACTCGGTGCCGATATTCGCCACACCATGCATCAATTCTTGTGGGCAGCGTCGGGCGCGATGTACAAGCCCGGTCCCACCGACCCCGCTGAACTCCCTCCCATGGCTGGCACTGGTTTCTTAGACCTGTTCAAAGATGTGCCCACTCACCTGCCGACATGGTTGACGCAAGACGATCTCGATTACTACGTCAAGCAGTTCACTAACAGTGGCTTCTTTGGTCCAGTGAGTTGGTATCGCAATCTTGATGCCAACTACGAACTACTCAAAGACATTCCGATTGACCGCATCTCAATGCCAACGTTCTTTATTGGTGGCGACAAAGATGCCGTCATTGCTTCACGCCTCGACACGCTTGATGCGGTGAACGGTCTAACCCCGAACTACAAAGGCAGTGTCATCATTCCGGGTGCTGGTCACTGGACGCAGCAAGAAATGCCCGACGAATTTAACGTGGCGTTGATGGGCTTTTTGAAAACCCTCTAAACGGCTGCGCCCACACCTTGGTGGCATCAACGCCATGCGGCGGCCAATTGTCATCGCATGTGTACGCATGCCATTCAAATGGATTGCGATAGTAAGCAGTTGCATCAATCTCGTCGGTCAATTTTGTGGTGCGGCCACCTGCGAGCCACTTCGTAGCAGCAACTATTGAACCAATCGTGAACCAACCCGCATACGTCGCCGGATAAATAGGTCCGAAGAACCTTGCTTGCCACACATGCTGATCTTCGTGATGAGTGACCAACTTGCGGCGACGTTCGTTAATCGTTCCATCGCGGTCGGCTGCACCGTTAACCACATAACCAAACGTCACGGCAAAGCCCCGCCGCAAAACCAGCCCACGATCAAATGTCATTCTGTTTTGTCGAGTCGTCAATGACTCATCAATCTGCGCGCCTGTTGCCGCATTGACTCCAGTAGCAACAACTGCGGCACTCGTTGTCGCTAATGCCCAGGTGTGATCGAGAACAAAGGCACCAATTCCTCGAGTCGATTTCCAGTCGTACATTCGGCGCGCACCAGAAACTGCTCCGCTCACCGCACCAATCGCAGTGCCTAATACCGGAAAGCCCACGATGCGACCAGTGATTCCACCTAGTAGCGCGCCAGCAACTCCGACGGCGATTGCCTCTTGTGGAACCTTGCTCACCAGATAAAACCCTTGTGCCCTAACGATAGAAAATCCATCAGCGCTGCGACCGATATATGTAGAGCGATACCCCACCACACACTTTTGGTGCGATAAGCAAGAGCCCCCATCACTAAGCCACCGATAATTGCCGCCAATGCTTCAGCTGGTGGCTTGGTGAAATGAATCATCAAGTAGGGAATCGTTGCGATGAAAATTGAGGCATGGCCAAATCGCTTTGCTAATCCCAAAACCAGAAAACCTCGAAAGAAAGTTTCGACTGCGACAAATTGCAGGATGTAAAAGATCCACCAGATGCGTAGGTCAGTCCAAATATCTAGTTGACCGCGACCAATCTCAAGCAGCGGATAGCGCTCTTGAAATTCACCCGTGTTGCTCGCAACGATAACGAAAGGTATCGAGATCGCGAAAAGTGTGACGTAATACTTCCAGTGATGTGACCTACCACGAAACTTCCAGCCGATGTCACTTGGCTTTAGACCGATGAAACGAATCACCATCAGTGGCACTACTAAGTAGCTCAAGATCTGCGTTCCGGACCACCAACACAATTCGGCCAAACGTGTTGACGTATCGGGCACGTAGCGAAGGCCGAAATGAGCAAACCAAAGACTCAGCAGAGCCGCAACAAAGATAACGATGGTGCGACGATCAAGATCGTCGCGCATTTTTGTGTCGGTCACCGTTCGCGAAGCTTGGAAAGCAGACGCAAGATTTCAAGGTACAACCACACGACCGTGACCATGACTCCGAACGCCGCGTACCACTCTGTTGACTCGGGCATTCCTTGCTTCGACCCGCGCTCGATGAAATCGAAGTCGAGGGCCAAGTTAAATGCCGCCAAGCCAGCAACTAAGAAACTAAATCCAATACCAAAGAAACTTGTTGACTGAATAAATGGAGGAGTCGCTCCAAAAAGACTCATCAGCATTGAGACTCCGTAGAACAAGGCAACACCCATGGTTGCGCCAATCACGATGCGGCGGAAGCGATCGGTCACCTTGATGATGCGTAAACTGTACATCGTCAACATGACAGCGAAGACCGCGATCGTTGCACCAGCAGCCTGCACCACAATGCCGTCGTAATACGTTTCATACGCTTTGCTAATTGCCCCGACAAACAAACCTTCAGCAATTGCGTACACCGGAGCCAAGAACTTGGCGAGGTGTGGTTTGAATGACAAGAAAATCGCTAAACCAAATCCAACAAGTAATCCACCGATGGCATACGCCGGGAACTTGTACACCTGACCGTCAGGTGCATCGACGCCAAGCCAACCAACAACTGCGGCGGCAAGTAAGAGAACAAACAAAACTGCAGTTGCGTTTGCAGTGCCAGCAACTGTCATCGTGCGACCGGTCGGCACCCACGGTGTTGTCGGACCGTCATTGAGTGGATCAACATTTCCGCGACGAGTTGATTGATCGGGGGCTGCCCAACCAGAATCATTTGCTGCTGCTGCTTGTTTGAGTCGCTTCTCATTCAGTAGTGGATTAGACATAGCATTTCTCCTTTTTGGGTACACGATCAGAAGTGCAAAAACTCACAAAATCGTTATTTCCTCAGATTACCGACAATAAATCTCGGTGTCTTGGCAACCAATATTTCCACACTTTTTTGGAATCTTTGCGCTGGCGGTTGTGTCGGGCATTGTGGTCGGTATCGTTCCCGCCACTACTGCAATTTCGGGAGAAGTGGGGTTCTTAAGTGGCCAAGGATCGCGTTGATCGTGATGAAGAGGACCTCGTCCGTCTTTACTTGTCAGACATCGGGCAATACACGTTGCTCACCAAAGATGACGAAGTTCGTCTTGCCAAGCAGATTGAAGCTGGCAAGGCCGCTAAGGAAGAGTCTGAAGTTGTTGAAGGCAAGGCCCTCACGCCCGCCAAGAAGCGCGAACTGCGCAACCTCATCAAAGACGGTGAAAATGCCGAGCGTTCGTTCGTGCAGTCCAACCTTCGTTTGGTGGTCTCGATTGCCAAGAAGTACCAGGCTTCTGGTCTTCCCTTGCTCGACCTCATCCAAGAGGGCAACCTCGGTCTCATGCACGCCGTCGAAAAATTCGACTGGCGTAAGGGATTCAAATTCTCGACGTACGCCACCTGGTGGATTCGTCAGGCCATCACTCGTGGTATCGCCAATACTGGTCGCACCATTCGTTTGCCAGTCCACGCCGGAGACACGCTTGCTCGTCTCCAAAAGGCTCGCTCACGCCTGGAGTTGAAGTTTGGTCGTCAGCCAACGTTGCGTGAACTCGCCGCCGAAGTTGAAATGCCCGAAGACAAGGTGACCGAGGCTTTGCGTTTCGCTGCCGAACCTTTGTCGCTCAGCGAACCGCTTCGTGAAGACGGCGATGCCGAACTTGGTGACGTGGTTGAAGACCGTTCAGCTGAAAGCCCCTTCGAAGTTGCGGCCACCTCGTTGCTCCCCGAAGAGATTCAGCGACTCTTGGCTCCGCTCGACGAGCGCGAACGCGAGATTTTGAAGTTGCGCTTTGGTCTTGATCGGGGCGAACCTCGCACCCTTGAAGAAGTTGGCGAGCACTTCAACCTCACCCGTGAGCGCATTCGTCAGATTGAAGCTCGTGCAATGAGCAAGTTGCGTCACCCGTCGAGCGACACTGGCGCCCGCGACCTTCTCGCCGTCTAAGCCTTACGGCGGCGTTGTCGCTCCATCAGGCTGCACCAGTCCCACTGTGCGCCACCCATCGCGGTGACTTCAGCGAGCATCTGGCCAACCATTGAGGTCACTGGCAACGGCACATTCATGGACGCTGCTTCATCAAGAACGAGTCCGATGTCTTTGCGCATCAACGTTGTCGAGAATCCGTAGTTGTATTCACCGGCCAACATTTTCTCGGCGCGATTGGCCATCTGCCATGAAGCCGAAGAACCTTGCAACATCACGTGAATCACTTTTTGCACATCAAGACCGGCAGTCTCGGCAAAGTCAAGTCCTTCAGCCAATGCTTGGCACACACCCACAACACAAATCTGATTCGTCATCTTGGTGATTTGCCCGGCACCCGATTCGCCCATCAACGTCATGCGCGCGGCATAACCCGACATCACTGTCTCAGCCGAAGCAAATGCACCTTCATCGCCGCCCGCCATCACCGTGAGGGTTCCGTTGCGGGCACCGTCAACTCCACCTGAAACTGGAGCATCCAAGAACGATGATCCAACTTCGGCGACTCGTGTCGCAACAACTCGCGAACCTTCAGCAGATGTTGTTGAGTGATCAATCCATACTGTGCCTTTGGCAAGTTCGGAAACGATTCCGTCAGCAACTGCAAACAATTCGCGATCGGCGGGCAACGACGTCATCACAAACTCGCGACCTCGAACAGCATCAGTGGGGCTGGCAACTGCTTCCCCACCCTTTTCGGCAACCCACTTGTCGGCCATACCTGGCCCAACATCGCACACCACCACATCGTGACCAGCTTTGGCCAAGTGCGCCGCCATATGCCAACCCATGCGACCAATACCAATGAACGCGATCGTGCTCATGCTGGTACTCCTGGCTGGCCACGGTCGGCCAACGTAAATCCACCGGCGAGGCGAGCGTGTACGCGTCCACCAACGCCCATGGCCAAAATCACCACCATCTCATCGGGCTTGGGTCCATCGGGAACACCCACTTCAATCGCGTCGTAATGACTGCCCACGTAACTCCAATCCATATGCGTGATCGGCACATCAAGACGTGCCCCCATCCCCGCAACTTTTTTCGTTGACGGAACAATCGATGTGCCCTTGCCAAGTGCAGCACGCATGCCTCCACCGCCGGGAATATGCCACATCGCGCCGTGTTCAATTTCGCCAGCCGAACCAACGATGATTCCTTTGCCGTAGCCATCGATCTTCGAAGCATCGCCACCTAAGTGACCGATCAAGATATTTCCGAGCCGCTCACCGAGTGCACGTAGTTCATCAACTACTGGGCTCAGATCATCGACGTACTTACCCACGTAGGGGTTCGTCACAACTGCCGCCACTGCTCCCTTCATTGCGGGCACCGTAGGGATAGGTCCGTTGACTCCAGATGAATGATCGTGAAAAATCTCTTCAACAATCGTGACGATCTTGCGCACTTCGAACAACATGTTCTCTCCCTAGAAAAATGATTGTGGCGGAGGTGGACGGGAATCGAACCCGCCGGACGAGGTTCACTCGTCCCAACCGCTTTGAAGGCGGCGGAGCCCACCAGGTACCCGGACACCTCCGCTATTTAGGGTAGTCACCTCAAACCTCAAGCGTGCGCTCACACTTCGCCATCACAACTAATTTTGCGGGGTTTTATGTTGATCATTTTGTCGTCACCTAAAGGCGGTTCTGGCACATCGGTTGTTGCTGCCAGTTTGGCCATTGCGAGTTCGTCGTCAGCCCCCACACTTCTCATTGACCTCGCCGGAGATCAAGCCGCCATTATGGGCTTACCCGAACCTCCCGTCGGACTCAGCGATTGGGTCAACGGTATGACACATCATGATTTTGATGAGATTCTGATCACCTGCAACGAGAATCTTCAGCTCGCACCTTCTGGCAGTTCTGCTACCGAAATTCTCTCGACAAACGCTTGGACCAATCTCGTTCGAGCAGTGACGAAAAAAGAAGCCGATGGATACAACATCGTCATTGATTTCGGCCAAGCCAATCTTCCCCTAGCCTTCGACAAACTTATTCACACGCATTACATGGTGACACGACCCTGTTATTTATCGCTGCGAAGAGCGGTCAATCTTGACCAAAAGTTTTCCGCTGTCATTGTTGTCCAAGAACATGACCGAGTTTTGACAACAAGCGACGTCGAGTCAGTGATGAAGTTGAAATGCGCCGCAGAAGTTCCGTACTCAAGTGATATTTCTCGTCGTGTTGATTCGGGTCTTCTCAAATCTCGACTGCCGCTACTTCTTCACGCAGCTCTCTCGCCTCTCGTGTCGCCAGGAGTCAGCCCATGAGGTCGCAACTCTTGCCACCACAACTCAGTGAGTACTTCTTAGATGCAACCGTGACTGACATCTTGATCAATAATGCGACTGAGGTCTGGGTTGAACGATCTGGAGCATTAGTGAGGGTTGACGATCTTCAACCTGGACAAATTGAAATCGCTCTCGAACGTATTCTCACTCCGCTTGGCCGGCGACTCGATCGACTCTCCCCCATTGTTGACGCCCGACTTCCCGATGGCACCAGAGTCTGTGCCGTCATACACCCGATCGCAGTTCACGGAACAACCGCGGCATTTCGACTATTTCGCCAACAGACTTTTCCACTCACCGACTTCTGCGATGACTTTCACCGAGATTCTCTTCAAGAACTACTGCGTGAACTCACTCAGTCGGAACACAATATTTTGATTACTGGCGCAACTGGATCAGGTAAGTCATGTTTAGTTTCGTCGCTTGTTTCACACGATGAAGAAAATGCACCAACAAACGAACGCATTATCGTTATTGAAGACACTCATGAGCTTGTCATTTCACACCCGCATACCGTGCGCCTTGAATCTCGAGTTGCAACCGCCGAAGGTCGAGGTCAAGTCTCACTAGACGACCTTTTACGATCTGCACTTCGCCTGCGACCCGATCGTTTAATTGTCGGAGAAGTACGCGGAATTGAAGCGCTGACGCTGATTCAGGCAATGAATACGGGTCATTCGCGATGTTTGGCAACTCTGCATGCGAACTCGGCATTAGATGGTTTGCACCGTCTTGACTTGCTCACGATGCAGGCCGCTCCAGGTTGGACACTGCAAGATGCCCGCCACATGGTGAATTCTGCGATTCATATTGTCATTCATATGAGTCGCCGTCCATACGGAAAACGCTGCGTCGCGCATATCGCCAAAATAGTGCCAAACACCAACGAGGGTTCACACCAACCACGCCTTGAATATCTGTACCAACAACATGATGCCTAGCTCGCAAGTCCACAGGTTCTTGGCCCGCCGCCAGACCCGTCGGCGATTGACGAACAATGACATCTACGGAAACAGCAGCCTCATTGATGCCTTGTCGTCAATGAGTCGCAATACTCGATCGGGTTTATCGCTTGCCACTGCCCTGCAGATTTCTATTTCTCATCATCCCTGCGACTTGTTCGCTCAACTTCACAACTTGGTCAGTCGCGGTATGGCACTCAACACCGCGTGTCACAAAATTCTTGATGACATATCTGAGTCTGCCGAAAATGCTGACTGCATGATGGCCTTGCATGTGATTGCTCTTGCGAGCGAAGTCGGTGGAGATATCGCACAACAACTTGATTGTCTGATTGACACTCTTCTTGATCGGTCGCAGTCCAAGGTTGAGCGACAAACACAGGCAGCAACGGCTACTGCGTCGATACGTCTGATCACGTGGTTGCCAGTCGTCTGTGGGGCGTGGATTTTGAGTGATAGTCCAGCAGTTCGCCATGTATTACTAGCAACCCCACTGGGCTGGGCATGTCTCACGATCGGTGTTGGACTGAACTTCGCTGGTCGAACATGGAGCAAACGTATGGTGCGGTCATGATCATCATTTTTGGTCTCGTTGGTCTGTTCTTCTTGTGGAAACGCGCCAAACAGCGCATGACTGCAAAACAAGATCGAGCAATTATTGAAGCGTTCCCCGACTGTATTGACCTCTTCATTGCCGCGCTTCGTGCGGGCTATTCGCCAGCCCAGGGAATCAACTTTTTGGGTCAGCATGCTCCCGGCATTCTTCGCCCAAACTTTATTGCTGCTTCGCGACGTATCGACGAGGGTGAACGATTTATTGACGCGATTCGTCTGCTCCAGAGCGAAATCGGTGCTGTGAGTCAATCAATGTGTGACGTTCTCATCTCTGGAGATCGACTCGGTATTCCTGTTGAAAATCTGCTTTTCCAACTTGGCAATGAAGCCCGACTCAATCGACGTCGCCGTGCCGAAACAGAAGCGCGACAACTTCCTATTCGTCTTTCGCTTCCTCTTGTGATGTGCATATTGCCATCCTTTGTGATTTTGATCATCGTGCCAACAATCGCTGGCACCCTGTCGCAACTCCACATTTCTGTGTGAGTGCCTCACCAACTTCACACGAAAGATTTTTTATGACTCAAATATGTCAACGTATGTACATCTATTTTCTCACTTTCGCTTTGCCCACCGATGTTGAGCGAGATTCAGGACAAGCAACGTCGGAATACGCACTCGTCATGCTTGCAGCCGCCCTCATCGCTCTCTTGGTGATTGCTTGGGCAACTGGCGGCGGTGGGGCCGGCAAGGTCGGAGAACTATTTGACCGCGTGATCGACAGTGTCACATCCAAACTTCCATAAGGGTCGTATTCACGCTGAACGTGATCGAGGGCAGGCAACAGTCGAGTTCGTTTTAACCCTGCCCCTGGTCATGCTCGCCGTATTACTCATCGCCCAGTTCTTGGTGATTGTGATGACGCAAGTTCAGGTCATCAATGCCACCCGCAACGCCGTTCGGGCTGCGGCCGTGTCACAAAGCCCAAGTGACGCGGCGCTCGCCGCTGCTCGATTTTCTTTCGGCCCCGATATTGATGTCAACACTGAGATCAGCAAAAGATGGGTGACGGTCACTGCGACCTATGAACTTGCTACCGATCTGCCGATGGTTGGACGCTTTGTCCCCGATCTGACACTCTCATCGCATTTTTCGATGCTGCTTGAACCACCGATAGATTAAGGACGTGAACCTGTTGAGCCACTCCACTCTGATTGACGATGTTTTCGTCATTGGTTTTACTGGCGAACTTGATGTGTCAACCTTGCCAACATTGAGTGACCTACTCAACAAGGCAGTCAATCAAAATCATGTTCATCTGGCCCTCGACCTTGACGGCATCACAGTTCTTGACGATGCTGCGCTCGGAATCTTGCTCGGAGCAGCCTCTCG
>CAMDER010000059.1 GCA_945896935.1 Bifidobacterium breve
ATTGATGGGACGAACGAGTTTGCCGAGCACCCTCGTCATGATTGGGCCATTCATATCGCTCTCTGGGAATCTGGTGAACTCACTGCAGCTTCGGTCGCTCTGCCGACACTGGGAATCACTTTTGATGCCAGTCCCGCCGCGGTCGTCCCGCCGTCAACGCGAGAAAAGCCGCTCCTCGTCACTTCACGTTCGCGCAATCCCTACTGCGCGGTCATGGTCGCCAATGCCCTGGGCTGCGATGTTGCCCGACTTGGTTCGGCTGGCGCCAAGGCAATGGCAATCGTGATGGGCGAAGCCGATATTTATGTTCACGATGGTGGCATGTACCAATGGGACTCGGCCGCTCCATCTGCGGTTGCCAAGGCTGCTGGGCTACATGTCAGTCGTATTGATGGCTCTGAGTTGAAATACAACCAAGAATCACTGTGGCTACCCGATTTCTTGGTATGCCGAATCGAACTCGCCGAACCTGCGCTGAAGGCACTCAACCCTTAGAAAAGGTACACTGTATCCGTGAAACGTTTCCCGGGTATCGCAATCGCTGGCCTCGCATCAATCGCTGCTGGCGCAATCCATGGTGGTGCAATTGGCTTGCACGCCGAGCATCCACAACTCGCGCGCATCTTTATTGTGACGAGTCTTTTGCAGTTGGCGTGGGGCATCACAATTTTGTTGAGGCCACAGCATTGGCTTTTGCCTATCGGTGTCATTGTGAATGGCGCAGCAGTAGGTGGTTGGGCATTGACCCGCATCGCTGGCATCTCATGGATTGACGGACTTGAAGTTCGTGAAAGTCCGCAAATCGCCGACACTTTGTGTGCGGGTCTCGGAATTGTTGCCGCCAGTATTGCGCTCGCCGCATTACTCGTCGGCGAACGCGAACTTCCACAAGTTCGACTGGCATTTCCGGCGTTCGCTGTTCTGTTCTTGACATTGCCGGCAATGTGGAACGGCGCAAGTCATGTTCATAGCGAAGGTGGCATAGCCCACGCCGATGGCCATGGCACCGAAGAAGTGGGACATCACGACCCAGCGACAGCACCCATCGAACAAATAGTCTCTGGAACCCCTACGACCAACACATCGACCTTCGCCGCATGGCCACGACCGTATGACCCAGCACTGCCACTTGATATTTCCAACGTCGCAAACGTCAGTGCCGAACAAGAGAGCCGCGCCAAGGCGCTCATTGAGTTGACTCAACGCGAACTTCCCACATGGGCCGATTACCAGACCGCCCTTGATGGTGGCTGGCAGTCAATCGGTGATGGGTCAACAGGATTTGAACACTTCATTAAGCGCGAACTGATTCAAGATGACAAGTTCCTTGATCCAACAGCACCAGAGGCCTTGGTCTACAAAGTTGACGGCGCCAAGCGCACTCTGGTTTCAGTGATGTTCATTGCCAAAGTCGGAGTCACCGTTGACGACCCAAGCCTGACCGACTTCGCGGGTGGTCTCATTCAATGGCATTCACATGACAATTTGTGCTGGCGAAATAATGCCCAAGGTGTTCCCGTGATTGCGGGCTTAACCGATGGTGCAGGAAACTGTCCAAGTGGATCTGTGCGCGCTGGGGGCAACAACGCCATGGTGCACGTGTGGATTACCCCACATCTCTGCGGACCATTCGCCGCCCTCGAAGGCGCTGGCGCAGGACGCTCAAACGTCAGCGATTCTGAGCGAGTTGATCTTTGCAATGCGGCACATGATGACTCACATCCCACACCAACACCGGTTGTGACGACCGATCCAAAAGCAACGACCGTTGCCCCGGCACCGACCACGACAGCTGCGCCTACCTACAACGACACCGGCGACGCGCGAATCACCCTCGCTGGCTTCGATGGCGTGTCGGCAGACCAGCAAGCCCGTGCCGAAGAATTGATCTATCAGACCCGCACCATCCTGCCGAAGTTTTCTACTCCCGAAATTGCCAAAACATATGGGTTCACATCAATTGGCGACGCCAGTACTGGAGTTGAGCACTACATAAACTGGTCATGGATCAACGATGAGTACGAACTTGATCCCAACTATCCCGAAAGTTTGGTCTTCGCAGTTGGTCCAGGCGGGGCACGCACACTTGCTTCAGCGATGTACATGGTTGGCGATGAATACACGCTCGAAACGGTCCCTGACGTTGGTGGCTCGCTCACTCAGTGGCATATTCACAACAACTTGTGTTTCAGCCAAGACCCATCTGTTTCGGGAGTAACTCGTGTCGTTGGTGTGACATCAGCAGATGGACCGTGTTCGTTTGGTATCAAACTTCGTGCCAACCCCATGTTGCACGTCTGGCTCACGCCTCAGGCCTGTGGTCCATTTGCTGCGCTTGAAGGTATCGGTGCCGGACAAATCAAAGCGGGCGAAGAGCGCTTGTGCGATGAGTTGCACTCGCACGGTTAATACTTCGCGCGACAACAAATACCCAAGCCAAACCGAGGCCGCAAACGCCGAGCACAACAATCGGCATTGACGTCGATCCGACCGTGTCGATCAGAGCCCCAATCGATACCGGAACAATCAAACCACCGATGGCCGCCGCCCCGACAATCCACGCGGTTGCTTGAGCCGAAAGAGAAAGTTTCTCGTCGACCATCGCAATCATGGTCGGATACTGCGGTCCCGACGCAAATCCAAAGAGAGCGGTGCCAAACCAAATTGAGGACGTGCTGGCGTCTCCCACAATCATGATGATTAAACCGACCAGTGATAACGCACACGCCCATCCGACAATGGTGAGTGGCTTAAAGATTTTGCTCAACGGAATCGCTACTAGGCGCGCCAGAGCAAATGAAGCCCAAAAAATAGCGGTCACAAAGGCTGGGTTTGAACCCGACATTCCTTGGTCTTCTGCGTAGGTGTGAATCCATCCAGAAAAACCGACCTCGCCACCGACATATAACAAAAAGAAGATCGCCACGTGTGCCACGACTTTGGTCGGCAACTCTGGTCGATGGAAATCTGGAGCATGCTCTGGTTCAAAAGGTGATTCACGCCGCCCGAGAATGACGACAGACATGAGTGCGAAAAAGCCGACAACAATAGAAGCTGGCCACAAATGATCAGTTAATGAAATTGCTCGATCAACAATGAGCGGAGCAAGTAACGCTCCGACACCGAAAAGTAAGTGCATTGCATTGAGAGCCGGGCCAGATTTCCCGGCCCTTGCCCACACAACCATGATGTTCATTGACGCATCAGTCATGCCAGTCGCCGACCCAATCAAGACTGCACCAATAACTGCGTACACATACGTTGAGGCAAGTGCAATGAACAGCACGCCTACCGAAAAGGCAATGACGCCGATGCGGAGAACTACGTGCCCTCCCCAACCTGTCACCCAGCGGCCACCAACTAAGGCACCAAAAAAATTGCTTGCCGCAATGACCGCAAACAAAATTCCGACAACACCTGCACTGACCCCCAAATGATCTTCGAGGTACGAAACAGATGGGCCGAGCAACGACAGAGCAATGCCCATGACAAAAGCAACGTAGAAATATGGGAAAACTGGTTTCAGGGCAGACTCACGATACTGACGGTGCCGTTTGCCCCATCAACAGTGATCGTCGCCCCATCAGGAATTCGCACAGTCGCATCGGTCACGCTTACAACGCATGGAATACCTAATTCTCGACTCACGATGATCGCGTGGCTGACTACAGCACCAACGTTCACGACAACTGCTCCTGCCGCAACGAAGAGAGGTGTCCAGGCCGGGTCGGTGAAAGGAGCAACCAATACTTCGCCTGGTTCTAAGGCCATCGGATCAGCGGGATCAAGAATGATGCGCGCCTTACCCGTATATGTTCCGGGGGCACCAGACATTCCGGTCAACACTTCACCAGCAGTAACTGCACTCGCTATTGATTCACCCTTGAGCGCCCATTGCGACAAAGGCGCAACAACACCGTTCACGATGAACGGTGGTTCGAGTTGAAAGAGATCGAGGTATTGGCGTTCGCGTTGCGCGAGTCGAGCCCTAAATTCATCGGGCTGAGCGACAAAGGCATCAAGCTCGTCGGCCAGCAACATACATATCTGTGATGTGCTGTATCCGGTACGCGTCGCCAAAGCAAAAGCCGCCATTCGAACTTCATGCACAACTTTGATGATGTTGGTCTTGGCACGTTCGCGACCGGCCAAATACAGGTGCGCTGATTTCAAAGCCATTTCAAATTGTGCTAACGCTTCAGGGTCGGTAGCCAATGCTTCACGCACTCGCTTTTCGGCGGCTCGGCGAAGCTCGACATTCTTCTCATTGCGAATGATCGGGCTTTCACTGTTAGCCGCACCGCGCATCGTGTCAATTAATGACGTCACCAATGTCGGTTTGGTTTCCCAAGTATTGGACCGGATGTCCCATTCATTGGGCCCACGACTCCCGAATTCGTGAATAAATGCTGCGAACTTTTCGGCGTATTCGCTTGAATCTTTTGCCAAGCGCGAAAGTTCCCACATCGCACGACTCGGCGCCGCAGAGTCGACATCACCAATGGCAGTGATCAACGTCAGCACCAGCGAAGGATCACCTAACGCTGCAGCAATTGCACCAAGCGCTCCTGGCCCAATCGAAGTACCGGCAGTCATGTCAAGGTGATGTTGAAAGTCGCGACGCAAAGTCGCTGTGAATGAACGCATGCGATGAACGAGTGAAACTTCATCAAGGTTCGCCAAATCAGGACGTGATGCTCGGGCCTCATTTGAAACTGCTTGATCTTCAAGCAATTCTGGAAGCGACTGCGCCGTCATGACTCGACCCATCCACGCCGCTAACTTCGCGGTATTTTCTTCATTCTCATGCCACGGCTCAGGAATATACGGAGGCACATCAGGGTGAGTACCAAAGTACGTGGCATCAATCATTTCGGGAGCAAGACCTGGACCGCGCACGCCAAACATGCGGGCAGTTGAAGCATTGATAAAGAGATAGCCACCGAAAATACCGATGACTTCGGGATGGCGCGCATCCATTTCGTGTTCACTAAAAGTACCGACATCAATTTGACAGTCGCGCCAACCCATCACGACTCCGGGTTCCCAGACAACGGTCCAACACAACGGACTACACGGGTCGGGCAAGACCTCGCCAGCGTTGGCTCGGGTATACACGGGCAACTTCTGGCTCGGCGTCCAGTCGGTTAACCAACGATCTGGTAACGAATTTCCTGAGCTCATAGCAATCCCCCGTGATCCGTGTGGCCGCAATCCCCCGTGCAACCCAACCTTGACATTAGTCAGTCATTATGAGCACTGAACCACTTGCCGTACTGACTGTCACACCAATCAATGGCCGTCCGATAGGAAATCTTTGCGCAACACGGGCAGACTTTCGGAGTGAGTGAATTTGGCCAAAATAGCGATATCCCGAGTGACCTCACGTGGGGATCATTCACCGAAAATGCCCCATGGGTAGTTGATCGAGAGCAAGTTCGCTGGCTGCCACTCACAGCAGATCTTCGGGCTCGCGCCAACGCCGAGGTACCCGCCCTCACTGCATCTCGGCGATTACCTCCTGGAGCGCGCGTCATCACCGTCGCTACTCAGATCGTCGGCGCTCTTGCTCCTTGGTTGATCAAAAAGAAACGTGGCAAGTTCAATGACATTGTCGATAGCCGAGCAGACGTATCACTGCGCTTGCGTCAAGCGGTTGAGTCGCTTGGGCCGACCTATATCAAACTCGGCCAGATCATTTCTTCTGGTGAAGGCCTCTTCCCTGCCGAACTTGTTGATCAGTTCAAAAAGTGTCGCGACCAAGTTCCGGCTGAACCTTTTGCGACTGTTCGTCAAACTGTCGAGCAAGACTTAGGTGCCCGCTTAGAGGACGTCTTTGAGTGGTTCGACGAAAGAGAACTCGCCGCAGCATCCATCGCCCAAGTGCATGCCGCTCGTTTGCTCACAGGAGAAGATGTTGTTGTCAAGGTGCAACGTCCTCGCGTTGCTTCACTTGTCCGCAAAGACCTCACTGTCATGGCGTGGATTGCACCATATTTAGTTGGACGCATTCCGATTGCTGCGTTAGCTAATCCTCCAGCCCTCGTTGAATTATTTGCAGAAACGATTGTTGAAGAACTCGACTTCCGTCTTGAGGCTGCAAATATGCTCGATGTCGCCGCCATGTTGCACGACCTAGGTCAAAAGGGTTACGTCGTACCGCGACCACATCCACAACTGGTGACCCGACGAGTCTTGGTGATGGAACGGGTTTCTGGTTTCAATTTTGATGATGTGGCCGGGATGAAAGACGCCGGTATCGATACCGAAGCAGTCATTCGCACTGGAATGATCGCCTTCATGGAAGGCGCCATGATTCATGGTATTTTCCACGGCGACCTGCACGGTGGAAATCTTTTCGTACTCAAGGACGGCCGCACGGCGCTCCTAGATTTCGGAATCGTGGCGCGCTTATCGGACGAACGTCGTTTAGCTTTCTTGCGCTTGATGTTGAGTGCCACTACCAACGACGTCAAAGGCCAGATGGCGGCCTTACGTGATTTGGGAGCCCTGCCTTTTGACACCGACCTAGATGCAGTCATTCGTGATTTACGGCTTGATCTACCAACTATTGACCCCACTTCGCTCTCGGGCGAACAAATGGTCAACGAAGTTCAACGCGTCATCAAGGCATTACTTGGCTACGGCGCAAACTTGCCCAAAGAACTCATGCTGTACGTCAAGAACATGGTCTTCTTAGATGGCGCAATTTCTCGATTAGCACCAGAACTTGACATCTTGGGGGAAGTCGCCAACATCTCGATGATGTTTGCCGAACGTCACGGAGAGCGTCTCGGCAAAGAACTTGGTGTCGATCCAACCGCGGTTGAGTTTGATATGGCCGGGGTCAAAGCAAGCCTCGGTCTCGAGGACAACGTTGATCGAATGACGTACAAAGATCTTCAGGCGCGACGAGAACTGATTCAGAAACGAATGCGCGATCACGTGGGTCGATAACAACTAGATTGAACGAGTTATGCGTCTCGTCGTCGCTCGTTGCAGCGTTCAATACTCAGGTCGCCTCGACGCGACATTGCCTGAGGCAGTTCGTTTGATCATGGTGAAGGCCGATGGTTGTGTTGCCATCCACAGCGACGGTGGTGCGTACAAGCCTCTCAACTGGATGACTGCACCAAACACCGTGGTTGAACTTGATGGACAATGGATTGTCACCAATCCGAAGGGCGAAACCCTGACGATCAACCTGCATGAAGTCTTCACCGACAACGCTCACGAATTCGGCGAAGATCCGGGCTTGCAAAAAGATGGCGTTGAAGCACACCTACAAGAACTTCTTGCCGCGCTTCCCGACACCATCGAAACTGGACTCACCTTGATCCGTCGTGAATGGCCAACACCCATCGGCCCTGTCGACTTGATGTGCGTTGATGCCCAAGGCAACTACGTAGCGGTCGAAATTAAACGTCGGGGCGAAATTGATGGCGTCGAACAACTCGCTCGTTATCTTGAACTACTTCAGCCCGACAGCAATCTCAAGGGCCTGCGCGGAATTTTTGTCGCTCAGGTGATTAAGCCGCAAGCGAAGAAAATGGCCGAACAACGGGGAATTGGCTGGGCCGAAGTTGATTACGAAGATCTTCGGGGCCGACGCCCCGAAGAACTACGTCTTTTTTAAACCAATTCCCTTTTTATTTCAGGCGTGTCGTACGAGACCTTGGTCAATCACAACTCGATCGCCTACTGACGTCGTAAACACCGTTTCACCAGCACCCACATTCCACATGCGAACGGTCAGTGCATCACCGGGCATCACTGGTGAGGAGAAACGACCTTCGATGTGCTTGAACTTGGTGACATCGTTATTGCACAAGGCGCCCAACAATGCGCGACCCGTGAAACCATACGAGCACAAACCGTGCAAGATCGGTCGGTCGAACCCACCGATAGCGGCAAACGACGGATCGGTGTGCAACGGATTGCGGTCGCCCGACAAGCGATACACAAAAGCTTGGTCAGGTGACGTCTGCAAGGTCACTTCGTGATCCGGAGCCTTGGAGGGCGGCTCATTCTGTGGTCCCGAAGGTCCACGCTCGCCGTCCCATCCACCTTCACCGCGAATGAACACTGATGAACGCGTCGTCCACAACAATTCGCCGGTCTTCAATTTAGTTTCTGCTTCGGTCACGACAACGGCGGCTTTACCCTTGTCATACATCGCGACAACTTTGTCTTGCACTGTTGCTTCGGCTTCGATCGGAATCGGACGATGCAAAGTGATTGCTTGTGAACCGTGAACCAACATCGCCCAGTTAAATGTTCCGATTTCGGCCATCGCACTCTTGCCTGGCGAAGTTGTTCCCGACCCTGCGACAACTGCGAAAGTTGGGAACACGACTTGTTGAACTTCTTTGGTGTTCTCGGTTGTGAAGGGCAGATCATTTTGACCTGCACCAATTCCGACGGCGTACAACAACGCATCTTTTGAGTTCCACGACATTGTGCGAACATCTCCGACTGCGCCAACTGCTGCTGGATTCAAAGGCATAACAATTCTCCTTGTTGGTGATTTCTAACTATGGGTAATCGAGGTTGAATAACTGACTTGTTAGTAACTGAAATGTCATTTCGAACGGGGCTGCGGCCAACCACCAGGGGTGCCGTCCATACCTGAATTCTTACGAGCCTTCGACAACAGCTCAGCGACAATCGGACCAAGAACGGTTGGGTCATCAACCGGCGCATGCTTGGGTCCACGTACCCAACCTTCGGAAACAGCAAGCAAATCGCCGCTCGCTTCGAAGATTCGACCAGTTACATCGGCGGCTTCATCCGATGCCAACCAGGTCACGATCGGAGCAATCCATCGCGGCGAACGCTTTTCGCGATCTTCGTCCGATTCTGGGGCAGGTCCGAGACCCTCGGTCATACGGGTCAAAGCAACTGGCGCAACTGCATTGACAGTGACTCCGTAACGCCCCATTTCAAGTGCAGCGATATTGGTGAACGATGCAATGCCAGCCTTGGCTGCGCCGTAGTTGGTCTGACCGGGGTTGCCGTAGATACCCGACACCGATGTGGTGTTGATGATGCGACCTGACACCGGCTTGCCAGCCTTCGACTGTTCACGCCAGTAGACACATGCAAAACGGCTCGGAGCGAAAGTTCCTTTGAGGTGCACGTTGATGACTGCATCCCACTCGGCCTCGGTCATCGAAAACAACATCCGGTCGCGCAAAATGCCAGCGTTATTCACAACGATGTTGAGGTCACCAAAAGTTTCGATTGCAGTATTGATGAGGCGCTCTGCTCCGGCCCAATCGCTTACGCTGTCGCCATTGGCAACTGCTTCGCCACCCATACCTTTAATTTCTTGAACAACTTGTTCGGCGGGACTCAAGTCACCGCCGCTTCCGTCCACATTTCCACCGAGATCGTTGACGACGACTTTGGCACCTTGCGACGCCAGGCTGAGTGCGTGCTCGCGACCGATTCCACGACCGGCTCCGGTCACGATTGCAATTTTTCCTTCACATAACCGAGCCATGTCGGGTCTCCTCACGATTGTCTGCCCTACCCACCTCGGGTGTGACTTCTACTGCTCCGATCATAGAGAACCGCACCAAGTGAGGCACCAACCAGCGAGTGGTTCTAGCCTGATTCTGTGCCCAGCGACCTGCCTCATCTTTCGGACTCTTGCGACATTTTGATCGTTGGAGCAGGGCC
>CAMDER010000060.1 GCA_945896935.1 Bifidobacterium breve
CCGAGGCGACGTAATTGACGACGCATATTGGCGACATTCGCTTCGGTGTTCACCCGCGGGTGTATGCCGGTTGCGATGGCGTGTTGTTCAGCGGGCAACCCGAAACTGTCGTAACCCAACGCATGTAAAACGTTGTAACCAGTCATGCGCTTGTATCGCGCGTAGACATCGGTGGCGATGTAGCCGAGAGGGTGGCCGACGTGCAGGCCGGCACCGCTTGGATAAGGGAACATGTCAAGCACGAAAAGTTTCGGGCGACCCGCAACCTTGGCGAGATCGGCTAGTGGTCCTGCTGGGTTCGGGGTTTCGTAGGTGCCGTCAGATTCCCATTGGTCTTGCCAGCGTTGTTCGATGTTCTGTGCGAGTGACGAGTTATAACGCAAGCGGGGAGTCACGCCACTCGATGTCGAATCGGACGAAGTGTGGTCGGGTGTGCTCGCAGACATAACACCTCAAGGATATGGGCATTAGCCCTGCTGGGGACTCTTTTGGGATGGGTCGCAGGCGTCAAGATGTCCTAGAACACCTCGCCAGGGGTCTCGGGCGAGTAATTTTTCCCCGTCGCCATGAATAACTCGCCTGATCATCTCAACCCAAGTTCACGTTTTGACGATGCGCACGCTCTCAGCCAGGCTCGCCGTGACGCGGTCACTCGTGAGTTGCCTATTGGCTCAGTGATCGATCGTTTGGAGAAGTCTGCTGATGCTCCAACCGGCGTCAGGTTTGTGGGTCAAAGCATTGCACCTGCTGACGGGCCAGCATTTATCTCGTGGCGTGAAATTCATGATGATGCGCGCGCCGTTGGTGCGGCTTTGCAAGCCATGGGAATTGTGCCGGGTGATCATGTCGCAATTTTGGGTCCGACGAGTCGTGAATTGATGACGATCATTCGTGGTTGTTGGCTCGCTGGAGTCGCGAGCATGGTGTTGCCGTTACCGATGCGCATGGCTTCGCTTGATGCGTTTATTGAAAGCACACGATCACGTATTCGCCATGGTGAGGCAAAGCTTGTTTTGATCGACGATCAACTTGCGGCGTTTTATCAAACGATTCCGGGTGACCCGCCGACCCTGCCGATGGCATCGGTGATGCCTGGCCCTGGCAAGCCTTCTGGCGAACGTTTGGAATTACCGTCAAACGATCCAGAGCGATTAGTGATTTTGCAATACACGAGTGGTTCAACGTCCGAGCCCAAAGGCGTGATGATCCCCGATCGGGTGTTGACGGCAAATGTTGATGCCAGTTGCGCTGCCGCCGAACTTGATACCAACGAAGTGATGGTGTCGTGGCTTCCGCTCTATCACGACATGGGTCTCGTTGGCTTTTTATCGATTCCGATGTTGAACGGTGTGCAGTTAGTTCAAGCAGCACCTCAAGATTTCATGGCGCATCCTGGTCATTGGATGCAATGGATTAGTGATTGGAAGGGGACCGCGACCGCGGGCCCGAACTTTTCGTGGGTGCTCGCGACACGAGCATTAAAGAGAGCAACCGATCTCGACTTATCGTCTTTGACTTTGGCTTTGTCTGGCGCCGAACCAGTTGATCCACAAGCAGTTGATGCTTTTGTGAAGGCTGCTGAACCGTTTGGCTTGTCGGCTGGAAGTATTTTCCCGGCATTCGGAATGGCCGAAGTCGCAATTGGTGGAGCCTTCCCACCGCGCTATCGCGGTTTGAAGTGCGACACCGTCGATCGCATCGTGATGGAGCGTGACCGAATTGCTCGCCCCGTTAACGCCACGCAAGACGATGAAGTCACCGTACGACGACTTCCACTTCTTGGTAAAGCAGTGCCCGGCTTAGAAATGAAAGTTGTTGATCCGACGACTCGTGAAGTTCTGCCCGAGCGACATGTTGGTGAGTTGTTTTTACGCGGCACCAGCGTGACTCCTGGTTACTACAAGCGACCCGAGGCAACACGCGACATGTTTTACGAAGGCTGGCTGTGCACCGGTGACTTGGCGTACTTGCTTGATGGGGAATTAGTGATTTGTGGTCGGATTAAGGACGTCATCATTGTCGGTGGTCGAAATGTCTTCCCTGAAGATATTGAGCGTGCTGTTGGAGAAATTGAAGGCGTACGTGCAGGAAATGTGATTGCCTTCGGCGTTGATGGATACAAGGGTAAAGAAACGGTCATTGTTGTTGCTGAAGTAAAAGGCGACAACCTTGATTCTGTTCGAGATTTGATTCACCATTCGGCACTCGAAGTTTCGGGATTGCCACCGCGCGACATCATGTTGGTCAAACCAGGAACTTTGCCGAAAACAAGCAGTGGCAAACTGCAACGAGCCAAGTGTCGTGAGTTGTATTTGGCTGGCGAACTTGAATTGGTTGTCTAGGGATTCAGGTTTAAGGATTCAGGCTGCGTAATGCCACAGCAGTTGTAACAACGTGGGGTGTCACGGCTTCTTGACTGCACGTCAGCGCAACGAAACGGGTGGTGTTTTGTGGGGGTGACGTTGACTTGCTGACTGCAGAGAGGTCAAGCGTGTTGATGCAACTCACATCTGCAGGGCGAGACTCAAGTGCTTGTGAAGTGAAGCAATAAGAAAACATCGTCACCGAGGCGGCAATGAGGGCAATCAAACTGTTGACCCTGAATTGAGAAATTCGCATGCAGTACACACTCTGAACTGATGCAACAAGTTTGGGACAATCGGCTTTCTTGACGCTTTCTAGACAGTCGCCGCTTAAGCCAGCAAGTGCACGATTACGCCGATTGCAGGGCCGACATGACCTTGCTCCAGCGCTCGGGGTCACTGCTGTATGGGGCGTAGAACGAGATTCGCTGGATGACATCGCCATAACGATGGTTGAGCTCGGGTGCAATCTGTTCAGGGAGTCCGACAACGGCGAAGGTGTTGAGGATCTCGTCGGTGATGAGCGTGCCCATCTTGTCCCATTCGCCCTGTTTCGACAGTGCATTCAGTTGATCTTGGATCTCGCCCCAACCGTGCATTTCAAGTACCGGACGGTATGCGGGTGTTGAACCGTAGAAAGCGATCTGTTTGCGCGTACCGATAGCGGCTCGATCAAGTTCGGCCTCGTTATTGCCGGTCACAACAAAACTTGGGCCGACGATTTCGAAACCTTCCATGGTCTTGCCGGCCTTGGCGCGACCGCGCTCTAAAGCAGGAATGGTGACTTCGCGGAGATACTTCTCGGTAGTGAATCCGTGACAAATGAATCCGTCACAAACTTCGCCCGCAACCTCGGTCATTAATTCGCCAACACCTGCTAAGAAAATCTTGGGCTTTCCAAATGCCGAGATATCGCTCGCTGGAGGACTGAACATGGGGGTCATCAAGGTGTGGGTGTAGAACTCTCCGCGAAATTCGAGTTTGTTGCCAGTCAGCCAAGTGTCCCAGATGGCATGAATTGCAAGAACCATTTCGCGCATGCGCGCCGCGGGCTTGCTCCAGGGCATGCTGAAGCGCTTGGTGATGTGGGGCTGAATCTGGCTTCCTAAACCGAGAATGAAACGGCCCTGCGAATACGCCTGCAAGTCCCATGCAGTATTGGCAAGAGTCATTGGGCTGCGGGCAAACGCGACGGCGATTGAAGTGCCAATTTCTAGCGTGGTGGTGTGCTCGGCGGCGAGCAGCAAAGGCAAGAACGGATCGTGATTCGTTTCAGCGGTCCAGGCGCCCGAATAACCAGCAGCCTCTGCCTCTTTGGCGGTCTTGATTGCGTCATGCAAATTGGCGCTAATGCCCCCGTCTACCTTCATGATGATCCTCCGAGTCGTGGATAGGCGCCGTTCGAAAGATCGGCACTCGCCAAACTAGTCGCAGACCTACCCGTCGAACTAGGGGAGATCAGGGTTGGCGTTGCGTAGAAATGCCTCAAGTTCGGCGGTCATTTCTTCGGGCGACGGAATATCGTGCTCGGTCATCAGCGGCTTTTTGGGATCGCTGCTGGTGTTTTGCACCACGGCGTCGTAAGCAGCTTCAAGTTTTTCGACCATTTCGGCGTGTTCGCTATTGCGCGAGACCATGCGATCGAGGCGTTCGCGTTGAATGACTGATTCTTGCTCGAGGGCTGTTCCGTCAAAATGTAAATCGGCTACCGGAACGAGGCCCCGCAAAATAGCGAGTGAGGCCGCAGGGTAGGTCATGCCCGGAATGTATTGCGGAACTTGGGCCCACACACTGATTGATGGGATGCCGCAATCGTGGAGAACTTGTTCAAGCACCGCGGTCATTCCAGCAGGAACATCAACAGTGCTGCGCAAGAAGGCGATCTTGTTCAGTAATTCAATAGTTGGCGTGGTGCAGGACAGGTTGCTTGCTCGAGTATGCGGTGTGGGGAAGGGGTAGGCGCCGAGTCCGACCATCATGGAAACATTCATGCGTACACACAATTCACGTACCGCGGCCGAAAAACGATTCCATGCAGAATCGGGTTCGTGGCCACGAAGGATGAGCAGATCTCGGCCGTTGTTGTCTTTGCCGGCGTACATGCCAATTGAGGGCCAATCGATTCCGTTGTTGCGTCCTTCACGAATTTCCATCGTTGGACGTCGGGCGCGGTAGTCGATGAAGACATCGGGATCAAATGTTGCCACTGGCAATGGATCAATTTGGCTTTCAATTGCTGACATGGCGTCGTTGGCGGCACCTGCTGCATCAATCCAACCTTGCAACATGACAATCAAGATGGGTGAATGAAGCGAAGGAAGTTCTCCGTGCAATTCAACATCACGAATTTCGCCGTTCATGTTGCTCGTCATTTCAGGCGACTCAGCATTTCTTCAGCTCTAGCAGCAGCCCCAATTACTTGCTGATTGAACGGTTCGAGTTCTGCTGGATCGCGTTGACCTAAGGCTCCGCCGAGGTAACGCGAGTACACGCCCTCAAGAATGCAGACCAGTTTCCAGTAGGCAAAGGTTGTGTAGAAATCAAGTTGCGAAGTATCGCGGCCGCTGACGGTGGCATAACGCTGTGCAAGGTCGGCTCGATCAAGGAAGCCCGGGGCCGAACATGCAGAGCCATTCCATGCCGATGCGTCATCGCCCGGACCAGTCCAATAGACCATCAACAAACCAAGGTCGGCCATTGGGTCGCCAAGTGTGCAAATTTCCCAGTCAAGTACCGCGATGACTTGTCCACTCGCATCAACCATGCAGTTATCTAAGCGATAGTCACCATGGACGAGAGTTGCGGGGCCTTGTTCGGGAATGCGTGCCATCAGTTCATCATGCACTCGATCGACGCTTGGTAAATCGCGGGTCTTTTGTTGATTCCATTGTCCGTACCAACGCTTGAGTTGGCGAGCAATGTAACCCTCGTGACGACCTAGATCGCCGAGACCTACTGCTTCGGGACTGACCGCGTGAATTGCGGCCATGGTGTCAACGATGGATTCACTGGCATGGCGACGTGCATCAATAGTTAAAAGTCGTTCGGCTGCTTCGCGTTCGCGGATGACGAGTCCGTCAACGAACGTCATGACATAGAACGGAGCACCATTGACATCGAGATTGTCGCAATAGCCAACGGCGGGGGCAACAGGAACTGCAGTGCCGTTGAGGGCGGCGATGATGCGATGTTCGCGACCCATGTCATGAGCGCTGGCTAGCACGTGGCCAAGTGGTGGACGACGCAAGACGAATTGCTGACCGTTGCTTCCGGTGACCTTGAAGGTGAGATTGGAGTGGCCGCCAGCGATCAGATCAAATGTGAATGGACCCACGGCGCCAGCAACGTTTGATTCGAGCCAGGCGGTGACTTTGCCGATATCGAGACCGGGGATGCTGGGCGATTCACTTCTCACGCCCCGTACGGTATCTACGAACCAACGATCTTGTGTGTCCATAGAACGGTCAAAGTCGCTCTCAGGTATCGTCAAGGTATGGCTATTGACGTCACTGAAGAGACATTTGAGACTGAGGTCTTGGCCAGATCGGCTACGGGTCCGGTGCTGGCGTATTTGTGGACTCCTCGAAGTGAGGCTTGTGTGGCATTTGCCCAGGTTCTTGACGCGATTATCGCGGACACTCAAGGAAAAGTTCTGCTCGCCAAAATCAATGTCGACGATAATCCCGGAATTGTGCAGGCCTTTCGCGTGCAAGCGGTTCCGGCGATGTTTGCACTTCGCGACGGCTCAATTATGGGCGAATTTCAAGGCCCGCTTGGCGAAGTAGCAGTTCGTCAATTCGTCGAGCAGATGCTTCCAACGGCGACGCAAGAACACATCAGCGCTTTGTTGAATCGTGGCGACGAACAGAGTTTGACCGAAGTTCTTGAAATTGAGCCAGGCCACGAGGCGGCCATCGTTTCTTTGGCAACAATTCTCACCGCGCGAGGCGAAGCCGAAGCAGCATTGGCTTTATTAGCCCGAGTGCCCGAAACCGATGATGTGCGTAAGGCTTCTGCAGCAGCACGTTTATCGCTACGTCCACAAGATGATTATGACCAGCAACTGGGTCAACTGTTAGAACTCGTGAAGACCGATGACGAGGCTCGTCAGCAATTTGTTGACATTCTTGAAGTTATGGGTGTTGAAGATTCGCGCACAGCAGGCTGGCGCAAAAAGCTAACTATGCGCCTGTATTAATGATGGCGCCTCTACTGACAACGACTTTGTTATGAACTCGACATCATCTGCCTTTACGATTCAACGTTCGTTCAGCGACGTCGATCAAGAATTTGACGTGATCATCATTGGCGGGGGAATCACCGGCATTTCCGTCGCTCGTGAAGCAGCATCTCGTGGGTTGAAAACAATTTTGTTTGAACGCGGAGATTTCGGCTCGGGTACAAGTGCGGCGACAACCAAATATATTCACGGCGGAATTCGCTATCTTGAGCAGTACGACGTTGCGGTTGTGCGAGAAAGTTTGCGCGAACGACGAATCTTGGCGCTCGGCGCGCCACACCTTGTTGAGCAGACTCGTTTCATTATGCCCGCGTGGCGGTGGAGTAAACCACCAACTGCGCTCATTGGTGCCGGCGTTTTGTTGTATGACACATTGGCCTTCGATCGAAATTTGCGGGCTCCCGACAGTTTGCGCATACCGCACCCGCGCTGGCTGAGTCGCGCAAAATTATTGGCGGCTGTGCCGTGGCTAGATCAGGGTGGCTTGCAGGGTGGATTTGCATATCACGACACCTTGAACGTGCATCCAGAGCGTTTGTTACTGGCTTATGCAAAGGCGGCGACCGCCGCTGGCGCGGTGTTGCTCAACCATGTGCGGGTCACCGGATTTATTTCAACCTCATCTGATCGTTTGAACATTGAAGGCGTGACGGCAACTGATGTGTTATCGGGTCGCGAAATCACCATCAAAGGTAAAGTAGTCGTGAACGCTGCTGGACCGTGGATTGACAAAGTTCTTGCAACGCTCGGCAAAGGAACAGGTGTGGGTGTCGATCGATCAAAGGGTGTACATATTTTGACGCGCCCATTAGGTGGGCCTGGTCGAGTTGCTGATGCGGTATTTGCCCGTGCTCAATCTGGTCGACATGTGATTGTGTCTCCGTGGATGGGCAAGTCGTTTATCGGTCCGACCGATACTCCAATCGCAAGTGACGAATCAGGTGTTGTCGTTGATCCTGACGACGTGACGCTCATTCTTGACACGGTGAATTCAACGATGGCTGCATCAGAACCAAAACTGACAACCGACGATGTTGAAATGACCACAGTCGGAGTTCGTCCGTTGATTCGCGAAACAACTGCCGGCGACAATGCCAGTCAAGACGAAGGAACATATTCGGCAAGTCGTGCTCACGAGTTGTACCACCATGCGGGCTATGGGGTTGACAATTTGTGGTCGATCGGTGGTGGCAAGTGGACGACCGGACGAGCGACGGCCGAAGAAATGGTTGATGAATTATTGAAAAATGAATTGCAAGGTGTCCGATCACGACCCTTTGATTCACGCAGTGCTGCTGCTGGTGGCACCTTTGCTTGGGCCGAAGATGCTGAACCTTTCATCACCGAAGCGGCAATGATCATGAACGACCACGGCATTGCATTGCACATTGGAGAGCACATCGCTCGTCTGTATGGCACCGAGTGGGTGCGAATTGATGCCATCGTCCAGCAGAACCCGACAGCGGCGCATCAATTGTCGCCAAGTTGCAACGACATTGAGGCCCAAATTATTTTCGCCGTCACCGATGAAGGTGCGCGCACACTGTCAGACATCGTTGATCGTCGTTTGGTGATCGGCACAATTGGTCCGGTGAGTCGTGAAGTGCTTGAGCGCGTTGCATTAGTTGCTGGTCCGCTCTTGGGATGGGATGAGACGGCGATACAAGAAGCGCTTCGCCGCGAATTCGATCGTCGAACTGTGATCGCGACGCATTGGCGTACGCCAGTTGGTGGTTCTTCTCAGTAGTTATATTTCTGAGATATTGAAGACGAGGTGAAGCCGTGGAGCAGTGGCGTCCTGCACCGCCTGAAGAAGGCGAATTGCCCGCGACTGTGAGATTGAATGTCGCTTCACGTGTGCGCCAGATGCTGAGCCACCTTGTCAAGACCGCAACCTGGTTCGGTTGGGGTCGAATAATCACGGCGTGTGTGTGCGTTCCGCTTGTCGGATTCGGCGCTTTCTTTTTGCTGCGGACTCCAGCAACGCCGGTTGAAGCTTCGCTGTCGTATGCATCAACAATTCCAGTCGTTGGTGGAGCTCTGAGTGGTGGCACGGTATCGGGGGTCTCGACGACGGTTCCGTTCATGGCGGTGCATGTTGCGGGCAATGTGTTGAAACCAGGTGTGTACGACTTGCCGAGTGATTCTCGAGTTGTTGACGCCATTCGATTGGCAGGGGGAGCGACCGCAATCGCCGATCTCAATGCGATCAATTTGGCGAACCGATTGAGCGATGGGCAGCGGGTTTATGTGCCAGCAGTCGGCGAAAAGGTTTCAGTGAGTTCGCAAGATGGTGGCGGAACGGGAGATTTGATAGCACCAGTGGAATATCCGATCAATATCAATTCGGCCGATATTGCTTTGCTTGATGAACTACCTGGTGTTGGTCCAGCAACAGCGCAAGCAATCGTGACCTACCGAGATCAACACGGGCCGTTCGCAAGTGTGAAAGGCCTTGAAGACGTGCCCGGAATTGGTCCCGCAAAGGTTGCGGCTTTGCAGGGGCTTGTCACAACGTGATTGTCAACGTGAATCTCAACGTGAATCTCAACGTGAATCTCAACGTGAATATCAACTACAGCGAGAAGGGGTTGATGCCGAGAGCAATTGCTGCGACACCCAGACCAAAGATGGCTCCAACCCAAACGCCGATACTGAGACGGGTCCATTCGCGTCGCCATTCGGGCCAACTCGAAATGGTGTGGTTAGTTGAACGTTGCGCGGCTAAACGGCCGACGAATGCCCAGAGCAATGCACTCGAAACGATGGCTAACAACCAACGCACCGTGCCGCCCATGACGGGTACTCCAAAAAGTGGAAGTGTCGGAATTGCCACGATTGCCAAAATGAATCCGGGGATTCCCCGCATGGCACTCGTTGAGCCAATCAGTAACAAGGCGGCGAAGACTCCTATCGCCGCCGAAATTGCTACAGCAAGGTACGGGCCGAATTTACGAACGAGTAAGCGGTGATACACGACACCATCGGGAACAATGTTCGGGCTAGTACTCACGGACATCAACAGTACGACCAAATTGGTGGTCGAACGTTGCATTAC
>CAMDER010000061.1 GCA_945896935.1 Bifidobacterium breve
ATTGACGGGTCGCATCGCACGATTCCGGCCGATTCAAGCGTGCCAGGCATCGTGCATCTCTGTCTGCAGGGCATCGAAAGCGAATCGCTGTTGTACTTGCTTGACGAAGCCGATGTGTGCGCCTCGGCCGCCTCGGCCTGTGCCAGTGGAGCCATGGAGCCATCGCATGTTCTGGCTGCGATGGGACTCACCTCTGATCTCACCATGGGTGCATTACGCCTGAGTTTGGGGCACACCACAACCGAAAATGACATTGATCGGGCGATTGAGGCAATCACCGATGCGGTTGCTCGAATCCGAGCCGTGCAGAATCGCCGTAGCCTGTAAGCCATGAAGGTTTTGGTCGCGATGTCGGGTGGCGTTGATTCGTCGGTTGCTGCTGCATTGTTGCTTGAACAGGGTCATGACGTTGTCGGTGTGACGATGCGACTCTGGGGTGGCGACAGCGACACCGGTTGTTGCAGTGTGAGCGATGTTGACGATGCCCGTCGAGTTGCTCAGCAACTCGGAATCGATCACTTGGTCTTTAACTTCACTGAAGATTTTCATCGCAATGTGGTTGAGCCATACATCAACGACCACGCCATCGGTATCACGCCTAACCCGTGTATCGAATGCAACCGTCACCTGAAGTTTGATCGTTTGCACGAGCGCGGCATTGTTCTGGGTTTTGATGCAGTGGCCACTGGACACCACGCGCGAGTTGTGCAAGAAGACGATGTCTGGAAACTGGTTCGCGGTCACGACATGGCTAAAGATCAGAGCTACGTCGTGCACATGATGGATCAACATCAGTTGTCACGCACGTTGTTTCCGGTTGGCGAAATGACCAAGACTGTTGTACGTGAACACGCAACGCGTCTTGGTATGCGTACCGCCAACAAACCCGACAGTCAAGATGTGTGTTTCATTACTTCGGCGAAAGATAACGAGGGCCGTAGCGGCCGTGTGAGTTTCATCGGTCGTCGTATTCCGCTGAACCCTGCTGTCGTCGTCGATGAATTGGGTAACGAACTTGGTTCAGTTGAATCAGTTGAACTCGTCACGCTTGGTCAGCGCCGCGGAGTTGCGGGCGGTGGCGGCACGAAGCGTTTCGTCGTTGATATCGATGTTCCTGGTCGAAAAGTTGTTGTCGGACCCGAGTCGATGTTGATGGTCGATCATGAGGTCGTTGAAAACGTGGTCTGGAGTAACGAACCATATGTTGGCGCGGCTCGCGTGCAGTGCAGCGCTCATGGCGAACCCCGTTCGGCGGTTTTGTCGGTTGACGATGCTGGGCGAGTAATCACCACATGGACCGAACCCCAGCGACGCATCTCGCCAGGCCAAAGTGCAGTCTTTTACGATGCCGATGATCGATTTGTATTGGGTGGCGGTTTAGTTACGCGCTCGGTGCAGATGTCAAATCAATAAGCGCGCGCCCCGGTCGGTTGGGGCACACTCGCATTGACTTCACATGAATGGCTGAGCCGCCGGGGGTCTTGGGGGTTGCAGCAAAGACCACGGTGTCAAAATCTTTCAGCGTGATCACCAATCCAACGCCTGCACACTTTCCACTTAAGTCGGCTGCATCTGATTGCGCCGTTTCAATGCCAATATTGATGACTGCATTGTGCATGAACATCGCAGTTTCGGCAAGTACGACATGATCGTGAATGACGAGGCCCGATGGCACCGAAACCAGCCAACGTCGAGAAAAGCGGTGGAAGCGCCGAGGCAAAGCAATGGTGAGCAGTAATGCGACGATTGCGACGATGGCACCAAGAATTAATGCATCGCTGGCCAGCAAATTGATCGCAACAATGGTGAGCGCAACCCACACCAACCAACTGAGAACTTGTACAACCAACATTGCTGGTGGGCAGCGCAGCAGAAAACGACGTTCGTCGCCGTATGCCGCAAGTTGCACGAATGAATTACCGATCTCGGCACTCATGACTAACAAACTTGCGAGAACCGATATTGCCAATGCGCCAGCAACCCCACTCGACATACCGACGGCGATGGCCACGGCACCCCCGATGACCGAAATTGATGGAAGCGCAAGCCGAATTGCGGTCAGTGCCGTACTCGATGGCACCAATGTGCTCAACAGCGCGATTGACCACAGCGCCCAAATCAGAACCGTGGAACAAGTTCCAGTGACAGACGACATCTGTTGAAGTGCATTGTTCAGAAATGGAACGGTGAGGCCCGTCGCAACAACGCTCAGTCGACTGGCCCACAAGAGCACAAGAGTCAGGTTGTTGCCGTCTTTCCTTCCCATATCTCAAGCGTTACCGATAGACGAGGCGTTCGTGCAATTTGACGGATGGGCAGAGCACAATTTTTCAAGAAAGCGCAAGGTCGTTCCTCCAACTGTGTCCACAGCGTGTCACCCTGCTACGAAAGTGGTGTGGAAGGCGGCGAAACGATGCAGATACCAACAGTGCACAAGCATCTACTGGGCGGAGTCGCTACCGGAATCGGCAGCCTTCCACACCGTGATGCTCGAGAAGCTGCCGAGTTCGCCTTCTTCGCGACTCCCGAACTTCCGTGTATTCCAAGCCTGCCTCGTCGCTCGCCAGCCGAAGCAATGATCGCTCAAGCAGTTGTTGGCATTCGTGGTATCAGCATTGGTCAATACGGTTCATTGATGGTTGACGTGTCACGTATTGATCCTTTGGCCGATGTGAAGACCGATCTTGATCATGATGCTTATGCCGGTCTGCGCACCTTTCTTGAATTTGCGCAGGGCTACACCGGTCCGGTGAAGTGGCAGTTCACTGGCCCAGTCACGTTGGGTCTCGCACTCATTCGTGCTGGCGTGCCGATGCACATTGCTTTCGAAGTTGCGGTTCGCACAGTTCGCACTCATGTCCGCAATATCTACGATGCAGTTGAATCGGCTCTGCCGTCAAGTGCACAAGTGGTGTTTATTGACGAACCCGAACTGGGCGATCTGATGGACGATGCTTTCCCCATTGCGCCCGACACGGCCATTGATTTGATGTCTGGCGCATTGGCTGCCGTCGAACGTGAAGGATTGGTCGGTTTACATTGCTGTGCCGATGTTGATGGGGCATCACTCTTATCTTCGGGTCCGGCGATATTGAGCATTCCAGTAAATGACAATTTAAAAAACTACGCCGGCTTCATTGCCAAATTTCTCGAAAGTGGCGGAGTCGTGGCGTGGGGTGCAGTAGCGACCGATGGTCCACTGATGCCAAGTGCCGATCGTGCCTGGAAAAAGCTGTCGTCATTATGGTGCGAATTGGTGCAAGGTGGGTGTGACGCGCAAAAGTTGCGCCAACAGTCATTGGTGACACCGGCGTGTGGTTTGGCAATGCACTCTGAAGATTCGGCGGCCCAGATTTTTATGCAAGTGCGCGACATCGGTGAACGAGTTCGTACCCAGGCTTTGGCGACCCGACTCACCGTCGGTGCATGAACCAGAGTTTCATCCCCGAACTAGAGTGTGAGCGTGAGCGCCACTGAACGACATGCTGAGTTACGGTCGCTCATCGCCTATCACCGCGAGCGCTACTACCGCGACGATTCTCCCGAAATTAGTGATGCTGAATACGACGAACTTGACCGCGAAATCCACGAACTTGAATTTGCTTACCCCGAACTACGAAGCACCGATTCGCCAACGCAAACCGTAGGGACCGAAATCGCCGAGACTTTCTCGACCGTTGAGCATCGCGTCCCGATGACCAGTCTCGACAACGCGATGGATAGCAGCGAATTGTCGGCGTGGGGCGAACGTGCCGCCAAAGGATTGGCCGAAGACGCAGTTATCCAATATGCATGTGAGTTGAAGATTGACGGACTAGCGCTCAGCTTGCGTTATGAAAACGGCGTGTTAGTTCAAGCCGCCACGCGCGGTGATGGTCGCTTTGGTGAAGATGTCACGGCCAATGTTTTCACGATTGATGTAGTGCCCAAGAAATTGATCTCTCTTTCAAAAGCGAAAATTCCATCAGTACTTGAGGTGCGCGGTGAGGTGTATTTGCCGATTGATGCTTTTGAAAAACTCAAGGCTGCCAAAGAAGCCGAAAACATCGTGCGTATTGCCGCAGGGAAAAAACCCGATCCCGTTCCCGTGAACCCACGCAACGCTGGCGCCGGCAGCTTGCGCCAAAAAGATGCGAGTGTGACTGCTGGTCGCGGTTTGGCATTTTGGTCGTATCAATTAGGTGAAGTGATTGGTGGACCCGATTTCACATCGCATCACGCGACGCTTGATTTCTTACAAGATTTGGGTTTCCCTGTGAACCCGAATATTGCCTTGGTCAATTCAATGGATGACGTCACGGCTTATTGCGAAAAGTTTCAGAACGATCGCCATGACCTGCCCTACGAAATTGATGGTGTCGTCATCAAAGTTGACGACTTGGCGCAACGCGAAACATTAGGTTTCACGGCGCGCGCTCCACGTTGGGCAATTGCCTTTAAGTTTCCGCCCGAAGAACGCACGACTTTGCTCAAAGACATTCAGATTTCAGTTGGGCGCACCGGTCGTGTCACGCCATTCGCAGTACTTGAATCGGTTTTCGTGGGTGGCTCAAACGTTGCAATGGCTACTTTGCACAACGAAGACCAGGTGCGCTTAAAGGATGTCCGTCCTGGCGACACCGTGACAGTGCGTAAAGCGGGCGATGTCATCCCCGAAGTTGTTGGGCCGGTTTTGTCGCTGCGACCAAAAGGTTCGCAACCATGGGTTTTTCCGTCGGTGTGTTCGTGTCCGATGAAAGGTGAACTCACTCGCCCAGACGGTGAAGTGAACATGCGTTGTATCGAACCCAATTGCCCTCAACAACGCGACCAACGCATTATTTATTTTGTGTCGCGTGGCGCAATGGATATTGATGGATTCGGTGAACAAACTGTCATTCAACTTTCTGACGCTGGGATCCTGAGCGATGCTGGCGATATTTACTCGTTGACTGTCGAACAATTGCTGACGCTTGAAGGCTTCGCACAAAAAGGCGCCGAGAAACTCATCGTTGCGATTGATGGTTCGAAGACTCGTCCGCTACCAAAACTTTTGACAGCGCTTGGTATCAAGCACCTTGGACCAGCAGCTTCAGAAGCGTTGGCAATTGCCTTTGGCAACTTAGATGACATCATGAATGCCACCGAAGACGATTTGGCAACCGTCGATGGTGTTGGGGGAGTCATTGCCAACTCGCTCATCTCGTGGTACTCGCGGCCTGACAACAAAGTGATCATTGAAAAGTTACGGGCGGCCGGAGTCGAGTTTGGCAACGTTGAAGTTTCGCGTCTGCCGCAAAACTTGGTTGGTAAAAATATTGTGGTCACCGGCGCGCTTGTCGATTTTGACCGCGATGGTGCCGAACGTGCCATCAAAGATCGCGGTGGTAAGAGCCCAGGCTCGGTGTCAAAGAAAACATTTGCACTCGTCGTTGGCGCCGAGGCTGGTGCGAGCAAACTCACCAAGGCTCAAGAACTTGGAGTGCCAATTTTGAATGAAGAACAGTTCAAAGTGGTTTTAGAAACTGGCGCACTTCCCGCCTAATCACAAAACTTCAAATGACCATTCGTAACTGCGAGCCGCAGCACGTCCTTCTTCGATCTTCCAAAAAATGCACTTAACTTCGTGTACTCCAACCGTGTACTTCTCGATGACGGCGCCTTCGGTGGGCTCGAAACGAATCAGCGAATTTCCTTGGTCGTAAATTGCCGTCGGTGGTAATTCGATTTGTTGGCCAGGCTTGGCGGCCACGGGAACGAAATCTTCAAGACGCGTTGTGGGGACTTCAATTCCGTCAAGAACCAGTACCGCTTCATAACCATCTTGCAAGTTGACACTGATTTCTGTTTGGGACAAAACCTGACGATCATTGGGGGCAGGTGAGATGTCAATGATCTCGTCGGGGTAGCCCAATGCGTCGCGGCCGGTCGTCGCTGAGTTGAGTCCGAAGATCACAAACATCACGCCGACGAGGATGCCGAGGCTGATGAGCACTGTCTCGAGGTTGATCCGCCGCCGCGTGGTCGGCTGGATTTCGGGGGCTTGGTCGAGAGTCACATCCCTATTCTCACCGCTAGAGCAGGGTCTTTGCACTTTGGGCGGTTGCCGATGGTCACACATTCGCAACAAAACGCTAGTTTCGGAGCAATGTCAGTCTTCGAAAACCATGATCCAGAGTCTTTGATCGGAACCGTCGTTGACGGCCGCTTTGAGATTGAAAGCGAACAATCGCGTTCGACGTCGTCGACGTCGTACAGGGCTATTGATCGGCAATCGGACACAGCAGTCAATGTGCGACTCTTTTCGGTCGAGGCCACCACCCAGCATGGCCCCGACCTGCTCGCGGAGGCCGCCCTAGTTTCTGAAATATCGCATCCACATGTTGTTCGTCTGATGAGTTTTGGCCGCGTCACAATCAATGACGTTGAGCGAATTTTTACAGTTCAAGAACGCCCAACTGGTGGGTCCTTGCAGGACATGATCGATCGCAATCGCCTGTTGACGCCAAGCCAGGCTTTGGTCGTCGGTCTTGAAGTGTGCCGTGCGCTTGACTACGCGCACAAGCGTGGAATGTTGCATCACGATCTGCGTCCTGCATCCATCATGTTTGGTGAAGATCGCAAAGTTCGTGTTGCTGACTTCGGAGTCTCTTCCGTGATCGCTGAACAAGCCTGGGGTGACGATGCGATGGTCTCGCAAGAGCGGGCGCGTTATTGCGCACCCGAACAGGCCCAAGGCGAACCTTTCGACGAAAAGGCCGATGTATACGCCTTGGCTTTGATCTTGGTTGAAGCCGTGACCGGGACAGTTCCTTTCTTGGCAGATTCGGTTGTGGGTACTTTGTCGGCCCGCGTTGACAAGTTGTTCCCGGTGTCTGCCGACTTGGGAGGTTTGGCTGCGGTACTCGACAAAGCCGGACGAGCAGATCCGCTTGAGCGTGCCAGCGCTGCCGAAATGGGACGAGCACTTGTGCAAGCTGGGCCAACGTTGCCGCGTCCGACTGAAATTCCGATTGTGTCAGCAGCAATCTTTGGTGCTCAGCCTGAAGACGTTCAAGGCGATGACCTGACTCAGCCGCGCGAGTTCAAAGAATTGTCCGATGACTCTCAATCGTTTGTCGTCGCAACGTCAGAAAAGATGACGATTCGCGATGATGCGGCGGGCACCGATGTGGCCGTTGAAGATAAACCCTTGATTGGTCGTTGGATTGTTGCTGCTGTTGCGGTTTTCGCGCTGATCGTTGGCGGTTACTTTTTGTTTAGTGCGTTGCAGAAAGAGTCGAACCCGATTCCTCAATTAGTTGGACTCGATCAGGGTGAAGCAACCAATTTGGTGACTGAATTCAAGTGGGACATTGTCATTGTTGAAGAAGCCAATGAAGAGTTGCCCGTCGGCGCAGTCATTCGTACCGATCCCGAAACAGGTAAAAAACTTGAAACTGGGAAGGTTTTGACCTTTGTGGTGTCAACTGGCCCGCCGCCGGTTCCGCTTCCTGATCTGAATGGTCTTGATGCAGCAACTGCGTTAGCCGCGCTCACCGAAAATGGTTTAGTCGTTGGTGTTGAGACCCCTGAATACAACGAAGATGTTCTAGCTGGAATCATCATTCGCTGGACCGTTGCGTCGCAACCCACATTGGTGGCGGGCCAAGAAGTCATCAAGGGCACTGCCGTCGACACATTTGTGTCACAAGGACCAGCGCCACGGGTTGTCCCTGACCTCACGGGAATGTCGATTGAGTCAGCGACTACCGCGCTCACCGATATTCAACTCACAATCAATCGTGGCGATGATCAGTTCTCGATTGTTGCTGCTGGTGGAGTTGCAACGCAATCACCAGCTGCTGGTGATTCGCTAGCCCGCGGTACTGCGGTGACTGTGGCGGTTTCAAAAGGTCCCGATCTGGTTGCGGTTCCGCAGTTGTTGAATCTGAAGTTCGACAAGGTCGGACCCGCGATTGTGAATTCAGGGTTTGTCGTTGGTGCCATTTCGGGAGATACCAAGGGATTCCCGATCGCAATTTATGTCGCTGGACAACCCGTTGCGGTTGGTCAACTACTGCCGCGCGGGACGACTCTTGATCTCATCTATTACGGAAGCTGACCGACTTTCGCACGGAGAGAGACCTTGGCGTATGCTGATGTCTCCAAAATCTGGTTAAAACACATCACTCAATAACTTGAAGGAGTTGTCATGGGAACACTTGACGGACGCGTTGCAATTATCACTGGAGCAGGTCGTGGACTTGGTCGCGAACACGCATTGTTGTTCGCCTCCGAAGGCGCCAAAATTGTTGTCAACGATCTTGGTGGCGCCAACGATGGTTCGGGTTCAGACATGACACCTGCGCAGCAAACCGTTGCCGATATCAAGGGCATGGGCGGCGAAGCCATCGTGAACACCGACAACGTGGCCGACTGGGATGGTGCCAAGCGCATGATCGACAGCGCCATCGAAGCATTTGGCGATCTCGACATTCTTGTGAACAACGCTGGCATCTTGCGTGACCGCGTATTGGTCAACATGAGCGAAGCCGAATGGGACTCGGTCATTCAGGTACACCTCAAGGGTCACTTCGCACCGACACACCATGCTGCTGCGTACTGGCGCGAGCAGGCCAAGGCCGGAATCACTAAGCCGCGTAACTTGGTGCACACCAGCAGTACGTCGGGCTTGTTCTCGAACCCTGGTCAAGCCAACTACGGCTCAGCCAAGTCTGGTATTGCCACCTTCAGTCAGATTTGTGCCAAAGAGTTGTCGCGTTACAACGTGAAGAGCAACGCCATCGCGCCGGCTGCACGTACTCGCCTCACGTTGGCGACTCCTGGACTTGAAGATGTCATGGCTGCCAAAGACGGCAAGTTCGACGAATGGGATCCCGCAAACGTGAGCCCGCTCGTGGCGTACTTGGCTTCGGACTTGTGTGAATTCTCTGGCGAAACTTTCTATGTGCAGGGTGGCCAAGTCACTCGCGTTGCAACATGGGCAATGGCTGAAGAAATTAAGCAGGACGATCGCTGGACAGTGACTGCACTGGCCAAAGCGATGACCGCACTCGCACCCAAGTCCTGAGTCGTGGGCGAAGAAGCCCGCGAAACAACTCCACGTACACTCAACGTTGATTCAGTAGGCGTTGACGAACTTGGTGTTATGCCATGGCCAATTTTGTTACGTCGTTGGATAGGTCAGCGCGTCCCGATTGGGCGAAATTGGGCGGTTCTGCTTGTTGTTTTGACGGCGCTGTTTACGGTCGGCTTCACGATCACCATTTTGGTGGTGTCGCTCGGTGACATTGCTGACGAATTCAATTCAAGTGTGTCAGTCGTTGCGTGGAGTATCACCGGGCCGATGTTGGCTTTCGGCGTTGTGGGTCCGGCCTACGGCAAAGCGGGCGACCTGTGGGGACATAAACGCGTCTTTGTGTACGGCTTGTTAGGTGCCGGAATTTTTGCGGCGTTAACAGCCGTGGCCTGGAATGCGCCGAGCATGATTGCGTTTCGCATTTTGTCGGCGTCAGCTGGTGCTGCAACAGGTCCAGCGACGATGGCGTACATCAACCGATTGTTCCCACCCGACCAACGGGTTCGACCATTGAGCTATTGGAGTTTCGTGAATGCGGGCGCACCCGTTCTTGGTGTGGTTGCCGGGGC
>CAMDER010000062.1 GCA_945896935.1 Bifidobacterium breve
CAATGGGACCACCGAATGGACCGCTCTTGGCACGTTCTACGTCAACGTGGATCCACTGGTGGTCTCCGGTCGCTTCGGCAAACTGATTGACGCGCTCTTGGCTGACGTCGAAATACTCGCTATATCCCAGGTGTTCGCCAATAGCTGCTGTGAGTCCATCGACTCCGGTAATCACTCGTGCGCTCATAGGTTCAGCCTAGTCAACGTCATCGAGCGGCTACGAGTACCAGAGACGTTGGTGTTCGCGACTCTGCGGATGTAGCAAAAGACCGCATAAAGCCGCTTCGAAAATAAAGCCGATCGTGTCGTTGCCAGTGATCTTGTCGAGGATGCCGTAGCCAGAGTATGACCATAAAACCCAGATGCGGAGTGCGAAGGGCGAAAAGGCGGCCACGAGTGCGAGCTTGTAGCCGATCTTGCGATCGTTGGCCATCAAGAAGCCACCCCCAATAAAAGACCCCACGACGAGAATTCCGATAATGGTGCCGAATGCGCCTTTGTCGACGCGGGCGTAACCAATCCAGTCGCGATTGTCCATGAAACTGATGAGAGCGAAGAATCCGTTCAGATACAAAAGCCACGTTGCGATCTGCATGGTTTGTGGTTGCATACGGTCAAACCATTTGCGAGGGTTTAACTGTTGGTGCTGTCGGCGCTTATTCATGTGTCAAGAGTGCCACATATCAAAGGTTGGTTGCGATCTATGTCGGATAGTTGCTCAGATAGGGCGGTAGGGTACGCAGGGAATGCGCTCTGGATTTGTCACTTTGGTTGGTCGACCCAACGTCGGTAAGTCGACCTTGGTTAATGCGATTTGTGGCAAGAAGATTTCCATTGTTTCGGACAAGCCACAAACAACCCGCCGCCAAGTCCGTGGAATTTTGACTCGTCCCGATAGCCAGATCGTTTTTGTTGATACACCAGGCCTGCACAAACCGGTGAGTGCCTTGGGCGAACGGGTGAATGCTGCAGCAATCGGAAGTATTAGTGACGTCGATGTTGCGTGCTTGGTGCTCGACGCAACAATGCCTTTTGGATCAGGAGATCAATGGGTCGCAGATCGTCTCGACCTCTCAAAGACCATCGTGATCGTTAATAAAACCGATGTCGCCAGCAAGAAGCAAGTTGTGAATCATCTCATCGCGTCATCTGGTCTTGACGCACTTGCCTATTTTCCGATTTCAGCAAAGTCTGGTCATGGAGTCGCCGACCTAGTCGCGCACATTCTTGAGCGTATGCCGGAAGGCCCGATGTACTACCCAGATGACGTCGTGAGCGATCTTCCCGAAGCTGATTTCGTCGCAGAGTTGGTGCGCGAACAACTGCTTGCAGCAACCCATGATGAATTGCCGTATTCAATTGCCACAGTTGTGACTGAATGGGAGTGGCCACGCATTCGTTGCGAGATCATTGTTGAGCGCGAAAGTCAAAAGGGAATGGTCATCGGCAAGGGTGGCGCAGTACTCAAGATGGTCGGCACTGCAGTTCGCCAGCAATTACCACCAGGCGTTTTCATCGAACTTCACGTCAAAGTTGATAAAGACTGGCAACGCAAACCTGATCGCGTTGAACGTCTCGGCTACTAATTCGCTGAGCCGTCAGCATGAAAAATTGCTGGGAAGAAGATTTGCGTAATCGTCGCAGGCAACTGTTGCGCCTGGTGTTGTTAAGTCTCCGCGACCACGTGGAACTGCCTGGGGCTCGTTGTTGCTAGTGAAACGAACCTGACCGACACCCGATTGCCGAGTCAAAGTTAAAACGATCTGAGCGATGGCTAGTCGTTGTTCACCACCTGGAAGATCGGTGATGAAGGTTCCGGGAAGAACTACCGTTGCGACACCCCGTTCGACGGTGACTTCTGCGGCAAATCCAACTGGCAAAGCGCTTCGCAAGCCAGCGGCAGCGTCGCCTTCTGGTGGTCCCTCTGAAAGGGCGGCTAAAACCTGTGGAGCGGCCGCTGGACTGAGTAGCAGACGATCAATGGGCACGACCTGGGTGCCAGCCACAAAAAACATGCTCACGATTTCAACTGGAATTGTTGATGAACTTGTTGATGTTGTCGTTTCAACAACTGGTGTTGTTGTCGTGCTGGCGGGCACTGTTGTCGGAGGTGAACTTGTGGTCGTGGCATTGAGTTCGTACGGAATCTTGTCGGCGTCGATCTGTTTAACGGATCCGTCACCAGGTATTGAACAACTTGTCACGACTATCCCTATTGCTGTGAGGGTTCCAGCGAGATTCAGCAAAGTTTGTTTCATGACTGCTCCCCGGGGAATTCAATAACGAATCGTGCTCCACCCGAAGTGGCATCTTCAACCCAGGCTGAACCACCGTGAGCTCGCGCATGCTCGGCAACTAATGCCAACCCGAGTCCGGTCCCGCCGGCGCGACTCCGACCTGCAGAACCACGGGCGAAACGTTCAAAGATACGTAAGCGCTCGCTTTGCGCGACTCCTGGTCCCGAATCTTCGACAGAGACTCTGGTGCTCCCGTCGCGTTGATTTTCTATTTCAACCAACGAAACTCCGCCTCCGTGTAACCGCGCATTTTCTAAGAGGTTGGCCATAATTCTTTCAAAGCGGCGTTTGTCAATTTTAATAAAACTGTCGGAACCTTGGCTAACAATGACTCGAATATCGTCAACGCCATAACGCGAAGCGATTCGGCGGATAAATGGAACGATGTCAATTTCTTCTTGGTTGATCTCAGAAATTCCAGCATCAAGTCGGGAAAGTTCTAAGAGGTCAAGAACCATTTGGTCGAATCGTCGAATTTGTGACACGACGACGTCGAGTGCTTGTTGAGTTCGGTCGGATAAATCTGCCCGACGAGCATCTAAGACTTCTACCGCTGCTGCTAGGGCAGTAATTGGTGATCGCAACTCGTGGCTGACATCAGACGCAAAACGAACTTCACGCTCAATGCGAGCTTGGACAGCGTCGGCCATGTCATTAAATGACGACACGAGACGCGACAGGTCGGGATCATTTTCTTGTTCAAGGCGAGTGTCGAGTCCTCCTTCGGCGATTTCGCTGGCGGCTTCGCTGACTCGTTCTAACGGTCGCATGAGGCGACGACTCACCCAAAGTCCAACCAATGACGACAGTGAACCGACGACAACGATTCCCAGCAAGAGAGTTGAGCCGATAATTGTCAAAGTTCGTTCTTCGTCAGTTAACGGAAAAGCTTCGAAATACTGAGTATTAATTTCGTTAATTGAGACGCCAACAGCGATGAAAGGTTCGCCGTCGATCGAGAAACGCTGGCGTGAGGTAATTCCCTGCAGCGTCGAGGCGACTAATTCGGGTGGCAGCAGAATCTGAGTGTGGAGAATGTCTTGGGAAAAGTAGAGGTCTTCTGGTGACACATGCAAGATCGCGAATCCGTTTGACTCGGTGCGAATCCCAGAAATTAACTCGAAAGCTTCACTGCGTCGAGTACGCAATTGGGTGCGGATCAACTGAGCATTATTGAATGCCTGCCGTTCAACAATCTCTTCACGCCGTTGAAGGAGGTAGGTCCGAGCCGTGAGATAACTCGCTCCTGAAAGCAGCAGAGCAGCAATAAGACCAGTCATCAAGAACAAGAGAGTCACGCGGCTACGCAAACTCAGGTGACGGGCTCGGTCGGCTAAACGCACGCTTGTATCTTGCCCGATTGGCGAGCCGATATGTGGGGCGAGATGTGACATGGCGGTGAGTCGATGGAATAGAAAACGCCCGACTCGGACAATATGTCAGCGAGTCGGGCGAAGAGTGGGTTCCGCTGGCCGGGGGAGATCAGGGGGAGGACGACCTCCACCGAACCAGCGTGAACAGTGGTCAGTTTCTCGGGCGTGTGTGATGGGACCGTGTGAATAGTGTGCGTTTTGTGTAACAAAGTGGAAATCTGGGCAAGAATGTTGCCTAGTGAATTCTCTGCTGTTTATCGAAGATGACGATCAGATCCGCCTGGCTTTACGCCTTGTTCTTGAGGACGAGGGTTACGAGGTTCGAGAGGCCGCTGATGGGCGGTCGGGACTGGCCGCTTTTCATGCTCTTGAACCAGATCTTGTTCTGTTGGACATACGCCTCCCGGACATGTCGGGCTTTGATGTGTGTCGCGCCCTGCGAGCGATGTCGATTGTGCCCATTGTGATGGTCACTGCTCAAACCGATACTCAAGATATGGTCACTGGACTAGAAGCGGGTGCTGATGACTACGTCACTAAGCCCGTGGTTCCTAAAGAACTGGCGGCACGGGTGCGAGCACATTTACGACGGGCTCAACTGCAAAATCTTTCTCCGGGAGAGTCTCAAAGCGAGATTTTGGGCGACATTGATTTACGTCGTGGGCAAGGCTTGGTATTCAAGAATGGTCAAGAAATTTCGTTGACGAAAACCGAGTTCAACTTGTTGTGTGAATTCGCTGATCATCCCAATGTCGTTCTGTCGCGAGATCAATTACTTGAACGGGTGTGGGGATATGACTATCTAGGAGATAGTCGGTTAGTAGATGCCCACGTTCGTCGCTTGCGAGTCAAAATTGAGGATCAGCCAGATGATCCGAAATTGATACTGACCGTTCGAGGCATTGGCTACCGACTCATGCCGGTCAACTAGCCAGCAAATTTCAGCGGGTAATCAGACGCAGAAATTCTTCAACTTCACCACGATCGATTGATTTTCGCATTGGCGGCATTGATTCTAAAATATCTCGTCGATAACCAGCGTTTCCGAGTCGTGGGTCGAATACCGCAACGACTCCGCGGTCGGTCGCATTTCGAATGAGTCGGCCAGTCGCTTGAGCAAGCAGTGTCGCGGCACGAGGAAGATCGATTTCGCGAAATGCTCGGTCGCCAATGGCATCGCGCCGTGCGCTCAGCAATGGATCGTCTGGCCGTGGGAATGGGATGCGGTCAAGGGTGACAAGCGACAAAGTGCGACCGGGGATATCGATGCCTTGAAAAAAGCCTGATGTCGCAAACAGACACGACGTTTCATCTTCGGTGAATAGTTTGACAAGTTGAGTCTTTTGATATTCGCGCTGCGACAAAATTGTGTTCGGCAATTTTTTGCGCATTGCCTCGACCGCTAAGTCAAGCGCGCGGTAACTGGTAAACAGTGCCAATGTTCGCCCACCTGCGGCCGAAATGAGATGAAACAGTTCATCGTGCATCAGTTTGGTGAATTCTGCAGAATTTGGATTTGGCAAGTGCTTGGCGCAATAAAGAACTGCATTTGACTGATAGTCAAATGGGCTTTCAACATTGCAGAGTTGTGTACGGGCAACAGGCAAGCCAATACGATCTGCCATCTTGTTAGGCACAGTGGCACTCGTCAAGATGGCAGTAGTTTTTTGCCAAACGCCGGCATCAAGAACTGGTCCGACATCGAGCGGAGCAATATCTAGTTTTGGACGTTCAACAGTGCCCGACACATACGGAACGTACGTATCGTCGGTTTTTAATGCGACGTCAATGGTGTCGGCGAGACGCGAGGCCAATGTTTGAGCGCGAAGCTTGCGCTGATTACTGTCATCATCTTTGGTTTCTATGACTCGCAAGATGTCGAGAATGCGGGCCACGAGACGTCGCCCTTCGGCTAACACCGCGGTGATCTCTAAGGGCAATGGAGCCGATATTCGTTGGTTATGCGTGGGTGACAGGACTTCATCAAGCATCATTCCGATATTGATGATGTCAGTGATCACTTTGGGATCGGCGATGATGCGTTTGACGACTCCGGCGAAAAAATTGAAATTACCAGCGTGCAAAGAAACGCCGACAGTGTCGCTCATGATGTCTTCTAATCCATGAGCTTCATCGATAATCAAAACTTCATGATCGGGCAACAGTTGTCCACCAGAGGCCACGTGAAGTCCGTACAAATGTGTGTTGACAACAACGATGTCGGCTTCACTTGCCTTGAAACGAGCGATCTCAGAGAAACAGGTTCCACCCACTGGGCATCGTCGAGCACCTGGGCATTCATCACTACCAACGCTGACCGCTTTCATGGCTCGTTCGGAGGGCGACCACGAGATATCGGCCATATCTCCACTTTTTGAAGTTTTAACCCATTCAGAAATGAGGTCAATTTCACGTCGAACCGAATGGGACATTTCATCGACTTCAAGCAAAGTAGGCGAATCGGCCTTGCGATTCTTCTTTTCTGATTCACCATTGATTTCGGCTAATCGTTGACGACACACGTAATTACTTCGGCCTTTCAAAACAGCGAAAGTAATATCTCGATTGACGTACGAGCTGAGTTGTTCGACCAAAAACGGAAGGTCCTTCTGCGCCAATTGGTCTTGCAATGCCTTGGTCGCTGTTGTGACAATCGTTTTCTTCCCGGCAACGATGACGGGAACCAAATAGGCGATGGTTTTGCCAGTTCCTGTACCTGCTTGGACAATTAAATGCTTACCTTCAGACAAGGCTTCATCGACTGCGTGGGCCATTTCTTTCTGACCCGGTCGAGATTCAGATTGGGGCAGTGCCGAGGTAGCGATCTCTAAGGCATCGCTGACATTGATCTTTGAACGGGGCACTGACACAAGGGGCAACCGTACTGCAGGGTGAGGTGTCAGTTGGGTCTAGGAGTCAAGTATGCAGTTTCATGAGTTTTAAATTGCTGGGCCAATTGCAGGGCTAAATCAAGATCTTCGGCAGAAAACTCGGGCCAGGTGTTGTCGGTGAAATAACTAGGTGCCCCAACGGCTTGCCAGAGTAAAAAATTTGAAATTCGGGTTTCTCCAGAAGTCCGAACTAAAACGTCGACTTCAGGCATGTCCCTTAAATACATCTGATTTGACATATTCAGAACACTCGGTTCTTGACGAGCCGAGATGAGCCTCCGGGCGGCGTGGGCTATTTCGGTGCGACTCCCGTAATCAAATGCCACGGTCATCGTCATTCCGGTGTTACCAGCGGTGTCAGAAATAGCTTTACGGATAGCCCGTTGCACGTACCTGGGAGTCCTGGCAGTTGGGTCGTCAAACGGTCGACCAACCCACTGGACCTTGACGTTGAGTTCATTTAATTCGGTAATTCTTCCGAACAATTTTTTGTGCAGTCCCAAAATGTGGCGTACCTCGCCCCGTGGCCTGATCCAATTCTCTGTGGAGAATCCGAAAACCGTGAGATAGTCGATATTGCGGGCAACGCTGGCGCGCACGACTTCGGCGAGGTTTTCCTCACCTGCGGTATGGCCAGCGGTGCGGGGTAAACCCCGTCGTTGGGCCCATCTTCCATTTCCATCCATGATGCAGGCCACATGCACGATTGTCACGGTACTCGTCACAGCTGCTGTTCAAGTGTCATCTAATCTTGGAATGTCAACAGGAATTGGGTTACTGGTGTGAATGACCCCTGTAGGAAGGTCGGGATCGGCAACAATGGACATCAATGAGGAAGCTTTTTAACCGCCGTACGCAGGTCGTCGAGACAGTTGTTGACAGTGGTGACTCATTGCTGCATATTGCGATCGCTGGCGGTTCATTGAGCGAATGGGATCTCTTTGGGTCGCATTGGGAGGCCCGTATCCAAGAATTAACCGAATTGATGAGTCCGTTCGGTGTTCGGTTTCTTTCGTTATATCCGTATGGACCCGATATTGATGATCACAAAGTGCAAACTCGAACTTTTGATCGGCAAGTCATTGTCAATGGCATGGACGTCACTGTCCATTCATCAACAGACGGGCGTGAACGTATTTGCTCGGCACTACAAGATTTTTCGGGCATTGAAATAGTTTCTGAAAATCTTCTTGATCAACAGTTATTTGGCGTAGCCGGTGATCCAGATTTAGTCGTGGTTTTAGGACCAGCAAACTGCCTGCCGCGCTCACTGGTGTGGGAATTGGCATACAGCGAAATCGTTTTTGTTGAACAGAGTTGGACAATGTTGTCTCTCGAAAAAATTCAGTCAGCAATTCAAGAATATTTTTTGCGACACCGCCGCTTTGGTGGAGTCAATACGTGACATCACGTCTGTACCGCGACGTCGGAATCGTGCTCCGTACGTACAAGCTTGGTGAAGCAGATCGGATCATTGTTTTTCTGACGCAAGATCACGGCAAGGTTCGCGCAGTTGCTAAAGGCGTGCGTAAAACGCGATCAAAATTCGGCGGTCGGCTTGAACCTCTGTCTCACGTAGAAGTGCAATTGCATCGTGGCAAAGATCTTGACATTGTGAGTCAGGTTGAAAGTGTCGATACGACCTCTCCGGTTTTCGGAAACCTTGACTCAATGACTGAAGCTATTTCGATTCTTGAGGCTGTCGATCAACTTGTGCCAGATCGCGAACCAGTGCCACAGATGTATCGCATGCTGGTCGGTGCCCGGCAGACGTTGTTGACTCGACCTTCGCCACTCGTGGTCCCAGCGTTTCTGTGGAAGCTCTTGTCATCAGAAGGACTACGTCCGCAACTTGATGAGTGTGTGTCATGTGGCGAATCTTCGGACGTCGAGTTCATTGCCTTTGATCTCAACCTTGGTGGGGTGGTCTGCCGTTCTTGTCGTAGTGGGGTAGCGATTTCTGCATTGGCGCTCGAATTGATGAGGGACGTCTTGGGCGGCAAACTCGGAGAATCCCTTGACCGAGCTTTTAACCCAGATGGTCAACAACTGAACGATCCAGTCATCAACGAGGTGTCGCAGTTGGCGACTCGAGCATTTGAGCATCACATTGAGCGCAGACTCCGATCGGTTTCAATCTTCGAACGCCATTAGACGTCGATGAGCACCAGCGAAACCCGCAATTTGACGCTGATGTGCTGGCCATTGCCCGTAACCTTGAAGGTCTATGCCGGCTAAAGATCTTGATCAAATCGTCAACCTGTGCAAACGCCGTGGTTTTGTGTATCCCTCAGCCGAGATTTATGGCGGTTTTCGTTCAAGTTACGACTACGGCCCCTTGGGCTCGTTGATGTTGCGCAATGTGCGTGAGTCATGGATTCGCACAATGGTGCAAAAGCGAGACGATGTAGTGCTGATTGATGCGGCCATTTTGGGTCCGCCGCAAGTCTTTGAAGCGAGTGGTCACCTAGCCAATTTTAGCGACCCGCTTGTTGACTGCAAAACATGTCAGCAACGTTTTCGTGAAGATCACTTAGAAGATAAGTCGGTATGTCCAAACTGTGGAGCCAAAGACACTCTGACGGACGCTCGTGCGTTCAACTTGATGTTCAAAACATTTGCCGGTCCAGTTGAAGGTTCAGGGGCCGAGGTGTATCTGCGTCCCGAGACGGCTCAAGGCATGTTCGTGAACTTTGCAAACGTGTTGCAAACCAGTCGTAAGAAGCCACCTTTCGGTATTGCTCAGGTTGGAAAAAGTTTCCGTAATGAAATCACACCAGGAAACTTCATTTTCCGAACTCGTGAATTTGAACAGATGGAATTGGAATTTTTTGTTCCACCGTCTGAAGGCCCGAAGTGGTACGAATATTGGTGCAATGCTCGTTTGCAGTGGTACGTAGA
>CAMDER010000063.1 GCA_945896935.1 Bifidobacterium breve
CGCATGACTGGTTACAACGTTTTACATGCGTTGGGTTACGACAGTTTCGGGTTGCCCGCTGAACAACACGCCATCGCAACCGGCATACACCCGCGGGTGAACACCGAAGCGAATGTCGCCAATATGCGTCGTCAATTACGTCGCCTCGGCTTGGGTCACGATGCTCGTCGCAGTGTGAGCACGACAGATGAAAATTTCTACCGTTGGACGCAATGGATTTTCCTGAAGGTATTCAATAGTTGGTACGACGAAGATGAAAAGCGTGCTCGTCCCATTGACGAACTTGAACAGGGTTATGCCAATGGTTCAATTGCCACTCCCGATGGTCGCCCGTGGAGCGAACTGAACAAAGCCGATCGCCGTTCTGCCATTGATGCACGCCGCCTTGCGTATCTTTCTGAAGCACCCGTGAACTGGTGTCCTGGGCTTGGAACAATTCTCGCCAATGAAGAAGTCACCGCCGATGGACGTAGCGATATTGGCAACTACCCCGTTTTCAAAAAGAGTATGCGGCAGTGGACCATGCGCATCACGACGTACGCCGATCGTTTACTTGACGATCTTGAACGACTTGATTGGCCAGAGCCCATCAAGTTGATGCAGCGCAACTGGATTGGGCGCAGTGAAGGTGCCCGCGTTCATTTCGCAACACCCGCAGGTGACCTCACAGTATTCACCACGCGCCCCGACACTTTGTTTGGTGCGACATTCATGGTCATCTCGCCCGAGCATCCTCTCGTTGATGCATTAACAACCGACGATAATCGTGAGGCTATTAAGAGTTACCGAGTTGCCGCCGCTGCCAAGAATCAATTCGATCGCACCGATGACACCAAAGAAAAGACCGGTGTCTTCACCGGCGCTTACGCGACCAATCCTGTGAATGGCTCACCAGTTCCGGTGTGGGTTGCTGATTATGTATTGATGGGCTACGGCACCGGCGCAATTATGGCGGTGCCTTGTGGCGACCAACGCGACTTCGATTTTGCACGCCGCTTCAATTTGCCGATTCCGGCAATTCAGCAACCACCAGCCGAGTGGTTTACCGCGCGTGAACTTGATGTTCAACAAGGTACTACGGTTGACACGTCAACTTGGCCCGAAGCCTTCGTTGGCGATGGCGTCTATATCAATTCATCAAACGGGAGTCTCACGCTTGACGGATTGACGTCGGTTGACGACGGCAAGACCGCCATGAACACCTGGCTCGAAGCCAACGAACGCGGCAACGCCAATATCAATTTCAAATTGCGCGACTGGCTCTTTAGTCGTCAGCGTTACTGGGGCGAACCATTCCCCATTGTGTACGACGAAGACGATCAACCAGTTTCGCTACCCGACTCAATGCTTCCGGTTCTTTTGCCCGAGCTTGAAGATTTCAAGCCGCAAGCACTCGACCCCAATGACGATGTCACCGACCCCATTCCCCCACTTGCTCGTAGCACCGAGTGGCGTGAAGTTGTCTTAGACCTCGGCGATGGACCCAAAAAGTACCGCCGCGAAATCAACGTGATGCCACAGTGGGCTGGTTCGTGTTGGTACGAACTTCGTTATCTCGACCCCACCAACACCGAGTACTTCGTTGACCCCGAAGTTGAAAAGTATTGGATGGGTCCCGCCGATGGCGGCGACGGCAAGACCGGCCACACTGGCGGTGTTGATTTGTACGTCGGTGGCGTTGAACACGCAGTGTTGCACTTGTTGTACGCCCGCTTCTGGCACAAGATCTTGTTCGACCTTGGTCATGTTTCAAGTTCTGAACCCTTTTATCGTTTGTTCAACCAGGGTTACGTGCAGGCTTTCGCGTTCCGCGACCCCCGCGGCCAGCCCGTGCCTGCCGGCGATGTTGAAGAACGCGATGGTGCCTATTGGTACGAAGGCGAAAAGGTTTCGCGCGAGTACGGCAAGATGGGCAAAAGCCTGAAGAACATCGTCACACCCGACGAAATGTACGACGAGTACGGTGCCGACACTTTCCGCTTGTATGAAATGAGTTCTGGCCCGCTTGAAGCAAGCCGTCCATGGAATACCCGTGACGTCATCGGCATGCAACGGTTCTTGCAACGTGTCTGGCGCAACTTGGTCGACGAAGACAGCGGTAGTTCGCTTGTCATTGACACTCCCGCGACTGAAGAATTACGCAAATTAATGCACCGCATGATTGATGGAATACGCGCCGACATGGATGCCCTGCGATTCAACACTGCAATCGCCAAGTTGATTCAGCTCAATAACGCACTCACGCAAGAATCTGCCGCAGTCGGTGGGTCACCACGAGAAGTCGTGGTTCCGTTGGTGCAAATGTTGTCGCCACTGTGCCCGCATATCGCCGAAGAGTTGTGGAACCGACTCGGATACGACCACACCGTGACTTTTGTGCCATTCCCCGTCGCCGATCAGTCTTTGCTTGTTGAAGACACCATCGAGTATCCGGTGCAAATCAATGGCAAAGTGCGGACACGCCTCACTGTGCCCAGCGAAGCCGATCAAGCAACGATTCAGGCGTTGGCACTAGCGGATGAAAAAGTCATCGCGGCTTTAGACGGAGAAGTGCCCAAGAAGATCATTGTGATTCTCGGCCGTATGGTCAACTTGGTTGTCTAGAGATTTGTTCACATAGTTTTGTTCACATAGTTTTCTAGATCGCACAGACGAGGTATCGATGATTTCTGGAATTATTGAAGGCTTCTACGGCCCACCGTGGAGTCACGATGCTCGTCTTGACTTTTTGGACTTCCTCGCCGAACACGGTGGCAACACATATGTGTGGGCCGCCAAGCTAGAACCTCGACATCGCGAAAAGTGGGCAGAGGCCTTTACTGATAGCGAACTTCAACAATTCTCCGAACTCGCCCAGCGCCATCAACAAGTCCAGGTGCTGATCGGTATCACTCCTGGATCAGAAGCGACGACCAAACAACTTGCTGACAAATTGCGATCGGCAATCGAACGAGGTTGTCACGGAATAGTGCTGAGCTTTGACGATCTTCCCGTTCTTCATGCAGCGACGAAACACCGCGACCTTGCCAACGAACTCATTGAAGAACTTAAAACACAAGTGTGGCTAGTGCCCACGCACTATGCCGGAACAACGAGCTCGCCATATCTTGAAAAACTCTTTGAAGGGTTGCACGAAGACGTCTTAGTCATGTGGACTGGCGTGCATGTGGTGAACGATTCAATTACCGCTCGCGATGCTCAACTTCGAACCGCTGTGTGCAATAACCGCAAGCCCCTTCTGTGGGACAACACACCAGTCAACGACGCAATCATGAGTGAGTCTCTTCATCTTGGGCCGTACGCCTCGCGTGAAACTGCGTTGCGCGATGAGATCTCGGGATTGTTGTTGAACCCGATGGAGTTTGCTTTGGCATCGAGACCAACAATTGTCAGCGCTTTGGCATGGGTTCATGGCGCCGATGCCTTCGCAGCCTGGAAAGCGTTCGTTTCTCACCACGGATGGTCCGAGATCGCGGCAGCGACGGCGTTCCCTGATGACCCTCATTGGCCAGGTGCCCGACCGAGCGATGAATGGTGGCAATCGGTTGCCGACATGAAACCAGAAGGGCTTGAGGCTGGTTGTCGGCCGTGGGTTGATGCCGCCAAACAAGGCGCAGATCTAGTTCTTTCGGCCCGCAAACTGATTGCCGAACTAGGTGACCCTGAAATATCTGTTCTTGGTCGTTTTCATTTGGCAGTGAAGTGGCGCACATGGAGGCGACTACCAGTCCTGACATACGGTGGCGGACCACGCATTCGTCCAGTCGTGACGAACGACGAAAACGGCAAATTTGCTTATCGAAGTGGCACAGTGATTTCAACGACGTCTTTAGTTGATGACGAAGTCATGCGTTGTCTGCAAGACATCTAACTGATCAACGCGGTTTCACATACACCGAGTATGTCATCACATTTTCGAGATTCTGGTGTCGTTTTCTTCGGCATTACCGACGAAAACGACACCAGAATCCAAGTTTCGAAAACTTTTCTCCATCGAGCGCACACTTTGTAGGACACCGTTCGTTTGCTTGGTATGACAACAACAACGACAGCCCAAACCATTCCCCCGACCCCCGAGACCGCTCAGGCAACTTTTATCTCGATCGTGGCCGACGCCAGCGGTTCGATGAGCCACTTGCACGAAACCGTGATCAAGGGTCTCAACGACTTCATCACCGAACAAGCCACCTCAGATAACGATGCCAAAGTCACGATTGTGCAGTTTCCTTCAGTCAAAGACGAAGACGGCATCCAGACGATTCTGCCCAAGAGCAATGTCAAGACAGCTCGCAAGATCACCGGCGACGACTACGTCATTAACGGTATGACTCCGTTGTACGACGCGATCGGCGCAGTCATCAAGAAGGCCGACCTGCGCATCGCCAAGCGTGTCGCCAAAGGCAAAGATCTTGAATCACAAATCATCGTGATCTTCACCGATGGTGGCGAAAATGCCAGCCGCAAGTTCACGAAAGACGCGATCTTCAGTTTGATCGCTGAACGCAAAGTTCAAGGTTGGGTCTTCGTCTTCCTCGGCGCCAATCAAGATGCATTCGAAGAAGGTGGCCGGGTCGGTTTCGCCGCTGGTAACACCATGAACTTTGATGCCTCCGAAGAAGGTATGACCAATGCACTGATGAGCGTGTCCCGCTCGGTTCGTGCTTACTCGGCCATGCCGATGGCAGAGCGCTTCATGGTCAGCGATGCCATCTTCTCGATTGAAGATGAAGACGAAGAGATCTGATCTCGAAGGTTCGCGTGCTGTCACCCCGTCCACGAGGTGACAGCACACATCTCCCCCAACAAATCGTTTAAGTATCAAAGCCACGAACCAGAAATCAAGCCACGAAACAAGGAGACCAGATTGAAGCCTGAAGGCCCCCGCAAAATATCAACACCCGGATCCATCACAGCCATAACACTTGTCGAACCCGACCTCCCCTCTTGTTGGAAAGACGTCAATGACGCTCTCGCCGCCGGAATCGATCGCCTGATTTTGTTCGGGCCTCCAGGCACCGGAAAAACCTTCGGTGGTCTCAACTTGGGCGACGTCACTGGTGGCGCATTCAGATTGATTTGCAACGAAGACATGACTGCTGCCGATGTCACCGGCCACTTCATGCCGACAGCTGACGGCACCTGGAAATGGCTTGACGGTGCAGTGCTCAAAGCCTGGCAGGGCAATGGTCAAACTGGCGGTCGCATTGTGGCCGACGAAATCGATCGTGCATCTGGCGATGTTTTGTCACTCTTGCTCAACATGTTTGACTCCCCCGAAAGTGCTTCGTGGCAACACCCCGACTCAGGTCAAGTATTTAGACCACGCAAAAACTTCTCGGTCGTTATGACGACGAATATTGAAGATATGCACGACTTGCCCAATGCACTGAGAGACCGCTTCCCTATTGCGATTCGTATTGATCGACCGCATCCGGGTGCACTCGCTCAATTGTCGCCCCACCTTCGAGCACCAGCTGCTGCTGCAGTTGACGCCGACAAAGCTCGGCGATTCAGCGTGCGCTCATTCATGGCATTCGATCAACTCTGCATTAAAGGTATGGATATTGAACGCGCGGCATTCTTGGTTTTTGGTAACCACGCCAAAGACATTCTTGATGCCATTCGAATCGACAGCGTGGCCAAGGCTCCGGCCGCCAAGCCAGTTGCGAAGGCGTCATGACCAGCGGACCCACCGCACGCAAAAACAAAAACCAGCGCGTAGTCATTGAAAAGCGCGTTGCCATGCCCGAGTGGCTGTCACGCGAAGACCGTATCGCCGCACCTTGGACTGTTGTCGAAGGTGCGGCGCAACGCGGCGAAGCATTCACCGACTTGGTTTCTCACCACATGCAGATTCCTGTTGGTGCCGACGAAACATCACGTTGTATTCGTGCGCATGAATTGATGCATGCCAAGGTCAGCCCAACTCACGTCTGGGTTCCCGATGACGTGTCATACATCTCTTACGAAACCATGACCGTGGCCGAAGAGTTTCGTGTCAACATGTTGGTCGGCTCGGTTGGTTTTCCGGTGATGCAATATCTTGCTGACGGAAGTGAGAAGCGAACCGGTGAACGCTTGGCACAAAACAACGACTGGAATGCGCTCGTCCACATGACTGCAGCCACTGTTGGCACGAAAGCATTGACGGGCCTCATCGGTGGCGTGAAGTCGGTACGACCCGAATGGGTCGCTACGTTGCGTGAACTCGGTCGCCAGATGAGAAAGATGTGGAGAGAAGCAACGGCTCATGGCACCGACGACGTTGCATCAACCGAACCTTGGGATGAAGGAACAGTTGGATGGGCCTTCACCGTCGAGATCGCTCGCCTCATTCATCGTGTCCTCATTAACGACACGGTTGAAGGCGAAGTCCCTCCCGATGCCGATTCACTCAAGGGCGGAACAAAAGGTGTGCCCGGCAGATTCGCACCAGTCATTGAACTACCGGTAAATCGTCCCAATCGCGTCGACGGACGTCTCGGTCGCCGCAAGCGTCCCACCAATGTTGGCCGTCATCCTCGTCACCTTGATCGATTACTCACCGATCCACAACGTCGAGTTTTTGATCACCGTATGCGTGGCAAAGGAGGCGTGGTCCTCATTGATCAATCGGGGTCGATGCGACTCACCGATGGCGATCTCTGGCGAATCATTGAGGCCGCACCTGGTTGCGTGATCATTGGCTACAGCCACGAACCTCGATCGCAAGGCAAACCCAACCTGTGGGTCCTGGCTGATCGCGGTCAGGTTGTTGAAGAAGTTCCTCCCGGCAACGGGGGCAACGGAGTTGACGGACCGGCACTGCTCTACGCCCTACGTCGTCGCAAGACCGGCGAACCAATGCTGTGGATCTGCGACGGCCATGTCACTGATGAGACTGACGATGTTCATTCTGATCTCACCGAAGAATGCGCGCGAATTGTCGCGCTCAATCACGTTCATCAAGTTCCCGATGTCGAGGCGGCGATCAAGTCACTCACCAAAGCCGCCAAAGGTGATGTTTTGAAAGCTTCGGCAGTTGGCCCAATTGCCCAAAGCCGGGCCTGGAGATCGCGCATGGAATAAATCATGCACGGAATAGATCAAACACGGAATAAAGAAATTGAGATTCTGCACATATCTGCCCCACTCAATCGTTAGGACTACATGACCGCTGAAACCGCTCCCGCCAAACCATCCGTGTCGTTCACCATTACTCCCGGTGAATTTGAACTTTTGGCCACATTCATGGCCCCCATGCAGTTCAACGAAATCGCCGGCGCATCAATTTGGGTCACGTCGCACGGCGGATGGCGCGAATGGTTAGTGACCGCTAACGGAATTACCACTGTGGTCTTCAGCCGCGAAGACGAACTGGGTCGATTTGGCATCGAACAAGATGAGGCTTGGGCCTTTCCTATCCCCGAACACGCCCTGGTCACGATGGGTAAATTCTCAGTCTCGTCGAGCAACATGAGCGTCACCTTGAGCGACGACTGGGTCACGCTCAGCAGCGATACATACTCAATGTCGGTATCGCAGAACCCCAACGCCAAGTGCCCCCCGATCATTCCTCATGTGGAATCAATCTTCACTCCAACTGTCGATGCAGCAGGACTGTGGACCATGTTGTCATCAGCACGAGTTTGGCCCACCGGCGGAATGGCCAACGGCATGAATACTCCGATGCGTTGTCTCTGCGACTTCGAGAACCAACAACTGGTATTCCAGTCAGACTGGACTGTGGTTGATGCCGGCGTGCATGAGTACCGCATGCCCGCAGAATTCGAAAAGTTGCCCGACGGCGTCGAACTCAAGCCTTTCAATATTCCTCATTCGGCGATTTTGAAGCTTTTGCGTGATCCAGTGGCCGCTGAGAAATTTGGACCCATCAAGATTCATATTTCTCCCGAAGGTGTACGCCACATGAAATTGGCCGGCGAAAATTGGGCCATATATGTTCCCACTATCCCCAACGTCCAACAATGGGGCCACGACCTCGATGAAGTTGTCGGTGACATCCCTTATATATGGGAAGACTGCAGTCGAATCTCGTTGATGTTCCCCGAACTCGATAAAGGGATTATTGAATTGTCGGCGTTACCTAACGAATCCCGATTTGGAAAATACAAGTACCGTGCGACATACGAAATTCTTGACGATGTCATTCCATCTGTTGAGTTATACCGCGAACTCAATGCCATCAATGAAGGCACGGCCGGGTGTCGCATCATCGTCGATGGCACCCGACTCGTCGCAGTCACCGATCTCACCCAAGACCATTATCAACAACTCAGCTCATACATCAATGCCTTCTCAACCAGCGTCAGTGATCTCTCGCCAATCCTCTCGGTGATTTCGTCAGCGATATAGCGACACCTGGTGTTCACTTTCATACCGTTAAGAGTTCATAAATTTAACGAGTTGTTGTTGATCGCATTTAAGTTTTCGTTCACTTTGTTCTGACACAGTTCGTCTGCTCGATGCATCAGGCATCGTCGTGACACACAGGTGGGACAACAAGTGAAGAGAACGAAGAAATTTTCGGTGCGCAAAGTGCTCGCAGGCTCAATCGCCTCAATCACCGCAGCCACAATCTTTTTTGGAGCACATCCAACGTTGGCTGCTGCGCCAACGGCTACGACGACCGTCGACCTCATTCCGCTTGGCACCTATAGCGGCATAGGCGGACTTTACGCTTCTGAAATCGTGGCTTTTGATTCCGCATCAAAGCAGCTTTTCATCAATAACGGTGCCCTGAATCGCATCGACATCGTTGATGTGGAAAATCCAGCAACACCTACCTTGGTTCGCTCAGTTGACATGGGCGTTTACGGCCGAGGCGTGCAGAGCGTCACCGTTGGTGACGGAATTGTTGCCGCCGCTGTTGACGTCGCTCCGGTCGTCAGCGCCGATGGTCGCCAGACCGCCAGCAACGGGTTGGTCGTCCTGATGGATACCACAGGACGAATCCTCAAGACTGTCGGTGTCGGAAACCTTCCCGACCATGTTTCGTTCACCCCCGACAAGAAAACAATTCTTGTGGCCGGTGAAGGTGAACCCATTTGTTCACTTGAAAATCCAAACACAACGGCAACTGAAAAAAGTGATCCAGCGCTTGTGAGTGACGCCAACGGGACCGTGTCGCTCATTGATGTTTCCAACGGAGCAGTTAGTGCCACCGTCACAGTGTTGGACTTCTCTGCATTTGACAAAACCGCATTGCTCGCCGAAAATGTACGCGTTTTCTTCACCGGATCGACAGCCGCCCAAGATCTTGAGCCCGAGTACATCACCACCAATGCTGCTGGAACTCGCGCATACGTCACTTTGCAAGAAGCAAACGCGATTGCGGTCGTTGACTTGGTGAACAAAACCATTCTTGATGTCGCACCACTCGGCTTCAAAGATTGGGGCGCC
>CAMDER010000064.1 GCA_945896935.1 Bifidobacterium breve
GGCGATATTCACCTTGCAGGTGTTGGCCAGTTAACAACTGATTCCAACCCAACCACCGCCATGGGTACTGAGTTTGTCTCAACTTCAATTTCATCTTCGGGCAATGTTTCAACCGACACGGAAGGACTCTTAATCGCCCTTCCCAACATCATCGATGCTGAGACTTCGCACCGGGGTTACACACTTCATACCCTCACCGCTAATGACTGGACGGCCGAGTACCGAATTGTCGACAACAATTTGGTTGAGGGTTCAACAACTTCGGTGTGGAAGACCTTCAAGGTGACTGCAGGTTCTCCTGCAGTCACTCAAATTTAAGTTCAGCTGCCGACGACGCAATCAAAAGTTGACTCAAGGGTCGCAATTCCCTCTTCAGAAATGTCAAGAGTGGTCATATCAACCGAGCCATCGACCAAGCCCTCAAGATTGTCCACAACAAGGGTCAGGTCGGCTGCGCTGAGTTTGTTCACGACATCCGAGACGCATGCCTCATCAATGGTGACGTCAGACTCTGCCGCCGAACTTACAAGCGCTTCGGTGACTTTCTTGGCGTCGCCAGAACCGCCGGCCGAGCCGATGCCACCTTCATCGCCACCACATGAACTCAAACCGATAATGGCCACTACTGAAATACATACGCCGACAAACTTCTTCATTTTTGCCTCCTGGCAATCAAATCATTGACGGGGAAGACACTAGTCAACTAGGCCGAGACTAGAGCGGACTTCTCTTGCTTCGCTAGTTCCTTCTGACGACGTTTCTCAGCCACCTGCATACGAATTCCGCCGGCGATTCCTTCAGGATTCGTAATGGCAGTAAAGATCAATAACACTCCACCAATGAGCGCCTCCCAACGACCGAATGAACCAAACACCTGATTCATTGAATAGAAAGCAACCCCTGACGCCGCTGTGACACCAGCCGCGACAGCACCACTCACGCTCGTGATGCCTCCGAGATAAGCAAACGACAATGCGGTCAGCGAGGCAATGGTTCCGTATGAGAGATCAGAGACGGCACCAAATCGATAAGCGATTAATGAGCCACCCACTCCCGCAATAAAGGCTGAGAAGCCAAACATCATCATCTTGACTCGAACGTTGTTGATACCGACTGCCGCCGCCGCTCTTTCATTGCTGCGAACAGCCAACATCACGCGTCCAGAACCACTGCGACGAATGTTGGCCACCATCAAACACAAAATCGTCAGAACTGCCAACAAGAAAAAGGCAAAAATAGGTCGAGACGTTTTATTGCCATAAATTAATCCCAAGTTCCAGCCACCTAGTGATGGATTGGGGATTTTGGGTCCGCCGGTATCCATGCCGCCAATCACCCACGGATGTTTAAAAACGAATTCAGCAATGGTGACACCACCAGCGAGAGTCACAATCGCCAGGTTGGTACCCCTGACTCGCAAAGCTGGAAGCCCGACTAATACCCCGAACAACATCGCTCCAAGGGACGCGAGGATCGGAGCGAACGGAAAAGGAATTCCGTAGTAGGTCGCCAATTTTGACAGCGCAAATCCACCGATACCGGCGAAAGCCATTTGCGCGAGCGAAGTTTGACCACCAAATCCGATTAAGACAACAAAAGACAAAGCTAAGACCGATGCAATCAACGAACTCATAATGGCGGCCCGCCACAGCGGTCCCAGGAAGATAATTCCGGCCGATGCAATGAGAAGCGGCGCTCCCACCGAGAACCACGTCACATTGGCTGGCGGAACGTATGGCAGTTTCCAGCCTCCAACCGCACCCCTTTCGGGAAGACGCTCCCCCGACACAATCATGGTGACGATGATGACCATAAAAGGCAGACCCTCGCGCATGCCGTATTCGGGCCACCAACTAAAATCGAGTTGCATCTTGGTGAATGTGCTCTGCACCATTCCGATGGCAACACCCGTTAATACCGTCGGCCAAAAGTTGCGGAACTTTCCGATGAGCGCCGCACCCAATGCTGGGATCAAGAAACCGAAAGTAAAAATAGAACCATTCAACTGCACAAGTGGTGCCGCCAAAATAGCGACAACAGCACCGACGACTGAAGAAATAACCCAGCCCGATGCGGCCAAGAAATCTGGCGAATGCCCCAAGAGGACTGCTCCTTTTTCGTTTTCAGCCGCCGCCCTCGTGGCTAACCCAAAACGTAAATACTTACTGGCCGCCCAAACAACGACGGTCATCAGAAGCACTATCCCCAACAGCCAAAGACCGTCACGCGGTACGCGTAACGTTTCAGTAATCGTTATGACCTCGCGGGGCAAAATTGGATCAACTCGCATTGCCAATTGATCAGGAAAACGTCGATCCTTCAGACCAATCATGACGATGATCAAGCCCACACTGGCCACAACTCGAGCCAAGGCTGGGGCATTTCTCAACGGGCGGAAAATTAATACATAAATCACCAGTCCGGTGAGAGCCGCTGTTAACAAAGCCAAAATAAAGGCCCAAGTGAAGCCAACGTCGGAGCCAAAGTGATATCGATCCGGCAGACCCGGAATGGGGAACAAATAAGCCCCATTCCGGAGTTCTGCATAGACAAATGCACTCCACATTGCAATTGCGCCATAAGCGAAATTGACAATGCCCGAACCTTGATAACTAATAATGAGACCCATCGCAAAACCCGCGATGATGGCCCCAGCTGCGCTACCGAGCAACAAGTAAAAAAGATAATCATTCATGATGTCGTTCTCGATTTTCCTTGTTGCTCGGCAACACTTAACTGATCAGGGAAGCAGCGGGATGCTGTCCCACAATTTGGCGTCGTCCACGGAAACAACCGCACCGTCTTTGTATTCGGTCGCCTCAAAGACGAACGAGCAAAAAGACGAGTAGCTCGGAGCAGCAGCGCCGCAGTTAAGTGGGGTAATTCCACCAAACAGGAACAGACCCTGAGTTACCTTCAGGTAGTCGTACAAACTCTGACCCGACATTTCGGTACCTTCAGCAACCATTTGCGCAGCAATATCGCGGAGCGTCAATACCAAAACAGTTCCCAGACCACCAAGACCGAGAGCAGTGGTCTTCACGTCAGCGGGCTCAACACCCATTTCGCCTGTTTCCTCATTTGGAATGTAAGGAGCCACAATGGTTTGCAACAATGCCTTTTGCGGGGTGTCGCGTTCAATTTGACCACCGACAAATACCCAACCATTTGCATCGTCACCGACTTGAGAAATGACGTCACTGTCTGAGCAGATACTCGTTGTCAACACGGGCTTGGTGATACCAGCAGTGGCATAGCCACGAATGGTTCCGATACAGCCAGCGTCTGCGTAGAGAGAGATCAAGATATCAGGATCATCGGCGTTGGCGGCCTGCATCAATCCGAGATAGCCCGCATCGGTTTCGTTGTCTCCACCCTTAACGGCTTTCCACTTGATTCCAGCCTTATCAAGAGCCGCTTCAACGCCTGCGGCAGTTGAGTTAGCTCCGGCATTGTCGGCATGAATAATGCCGACAGTCTTGGCCTGATAGCGGTCCTGAGCGATCACTGCCATCACAGCAGTCGTCGTCGCATTTCCACCGGTCAAGAACAATGCGTTAGCAGTGTTGTCAGGCGGCAAGATCGGCAAGACGCCGATCACTGGCACACCAGCTGCTTCATAGGTTGCGAAGTCTGGGAACAAGTCCAACCCAAGAAGGATTAACTCAACACCCTTACCAACCAATTCTTGAGCACAAGCCTGTGACGTCTCTGGAGTTCCGCCAGCGACACAGGTCTCGAGCTTGACTGGGCGACCACCAAAGCCGCCGTGCTCATTCATGTATTCAAAACTTGCCTCAGCAAAACGACGAATGTCCGGAAAGTCAAGACCGTTGGGATTACCTTCGGTGTTCACCATTCCGACCAGCATTTCTTCACCCGTCGGCGGGCCATCTTCGGCTGCCGGCTCGTCAGTGCCTGGTGCGTCCGAAGTCATCGGTGCTTCTGACGTTGCTGGTGCTTCAGTGACTTCTGGAGCAGCGGTCTCGGTTGAGCCACCTCCATCGTCACCGCCGCAAGCAACAAAAAATAGTCCGCCAGCAACGATCGCGGCGAGTGCGCGTGAGCGCCGCCGTGATCCTGGAGTCCCCAAACTCATGGATCGTGTCATATTTCCCCCTCAGTTGTATGCCGCAGGTTGCGGCGCTTGCTTAATTGGCCACTGTGGCCGGTACCCAACTGCCGTGGAACCCAAAGGGGATTCGTGGCAATTGAACAGTTGCAATGGGTTCGCTGCTCATGGACTTGGCATCCATAATGACGAACTCACTTGCGTCCTTGTGTTGGTCATAGATGTATGTCATCAAGTAACCATCGTCTTCAGTCTTTGCATTTTCGGCTGGAGCGAACACGACTTCGCCACAGGTACGACCTTTGCCAAGTTTGATTTCAGCGCAAGTTCCGGCCTGACGGTCGTACTTCAAAATGGCGCCTTCGTCTACTTGACCAAAGCCGGCATTACCCATTGACATTTCGTAGCCGTAGCGGTGCTTCTTGCCGATGACTGTGTCGTTGACTCGCGGGAATTCGGCTCCACGATCGTCGATCTGCTCTTCGGTGACTTTGCCAGTTGTGGTGTTGATCGTCCAACGCCACAAGTTAGGCGGCGGGAAGTCCATCGCATCTTTTTTCCAGATGTGTTCAAAGCGAGCAACATCAAGAATGATCTTGTCGCCCTCTTCATAACTGTTCATTGGGTGGAAGACGTAACACGGGTTGATGTCGTACCACTTGACTTGTGAATCGTTTCCGTTACGGGGCATCACACCAAGACGTGCGGGATAGGTGTCGCTCCACGTGATGGGCATCTTGCCTTCGATGGCCAAGTTGAGATCGAACACCGCGGGCAGGTCCATGAACACCACATAGTTTTCGGTGATGTTGAAGTCGTGCATCATGGTTGAACCAGTGACGGTGATTTCTTCGCGCTGCACCATCTTGCCGTCGGCCGATACACGGAAGTAGGTGAGGTAAGGAGGCAGTGGTGCGTAACCAAATGCCAACATCTCGCCAGTCGTCGGACAAATTTTCGGGTGCGCAGTAAAAGCACCCTTCAAAACACCGTTGTAATCGGTTGAACCGATGGTGTTGAGATTGCCATCAAGTACGTACGGGAAGTGTCCTTCTTCAAGCGCAAGAATTTGGCCGGCGTGTCCCACGATGTGCGTGTTCGCTTTCGAACATGTCATGTCCATCGTGACAGAAGGATCAAGAATGTTGATCGACGGATCCTTGATGAATGGTGTTTGCACATAGCGGTTGCGATACCACTTGGCTGCACCATCTTGTAGACGAAGGCCGTGAATCATTCCGTCGCCAAAGAACGGGTGATCGCTCATACCAGTTAATGGATTCGCACCGTTGCGCAGGTAGCGACCATCAAGCTCGGTAGGAATGCTTCCCACGACTTTGAGATCGGTGAGCGTGAGTTCTTCTTGTGTTGGGCGACCATTACCTTGAAGGTGAGCCGGGATTTCTTCAAGCATTGACATATTGATTCTCCTGATTGTGAGGGGTGATTCTGAATAAAGAGTTATTTACTTCTTGACTGCTTCTGGTGATCGAGCCCACATCAATGTGGCATCGAAACTGAGTGAATAATCGGGAATAAATTCCATGATCACACGATGTGGCGAATCAAGAAACTTGCGGAATTCGTCGGCGGCCTGCTGATTGTCGGGACGCAAACGATTAGCGAACTCGGGATAGAACCAATCTTTGGTGGCACGATCGTCGCGAATCAGGCAGTCGCCCTTATAGGTAACGGTCTTGCCACCACCAAGGCTCGAGCCGGTGCTGTTAATGCAAATCGATGAACGCGGATTGCGACGTAACGCCGGAATGCGCTTGCGTGTTTCAGCAGCGGTTAACCACAACTTGCCGTCCTTAGGAAGGTACGACATCACCACACCGAAAGGCTCGCCCTTGTTGTTGACCCACATGAAGACACACTCACCAAGTGCATTCACCAACTTGTGTTCAAGCTCTGGTGTGAGAGCACATTCGGTGAGATCTTCGTAACTGTCGTGATTGGACATTGCGTTCCCTTAACTAACTAGTTGATCAATATGTGACGACAGTAACACGCCAATCACGCCATATCTACCCCTCGTAAGTTATTTACGGGGACCCTGCAACCCGTTCCACATCAAGTCGCTGATCTGGCTAGCCACTTCATCAACGGCCCGCTCGGGCTGGGTGATCCACCACACCGAAATCATTTGCAACATTCCCACAATGCCAAAAGACCAAGCCTCGGCCACTTTGGGGTCGTGACCTTGGCTTTTTCGCCAAAAAGCGAGGGTTTTGGCCAAAGGCGTGGTCGAGCGTTCGGCCAATGACAGTCGTCCAATGGCGGTTTGCTCGGTATTTCCACCCGTGACGTACAAGAAAAGCTCACGATGTTCGGCCACGGCCAGCAGGTTTGCCCTCACCAACCGACTCAGGCTCGCCTGATTGAGCGTTTCACCAGCAATGGCGTCTTCGGTCGCCTCGAGCATGCGGTCTGATAGGCGTTCGGCCAGGGCGTCAGCCAGTTCGGCTCGCCCACCGACCCGGTCATACACAATCGGCTTCGTTACCCCGGCCTCGACCGCCACTGCCTCAAGCGATGCCCCTGGTCCTTCTCGCTTAATGACCCGTTCGGCCGCATCAAGAACATGGTCGCGATCGATTACTAATTGCCCACCAATTGGACGACCAGGTCGACGAGGCGAGGCAAATGACATGGCGACAGTCTGCCCCAAAAAAGTACGGAGCCGAAAATTTCTTGAAATTGCCCCTATCGCCAGGTTTCTTACTGCTGGTAACTTTCACCCAAGTTCAAAATCTTAAGGGGAAATTCTGATGAGTGGATTATTCGATCTTTCCGATGACGTCGCAGTCGTGACTGGTGCTGGTCGCGGTATCGGCGAAGGCATCGCGAAAACTTTGGCTACGGCCGGTGCTGCGGTTGTGTGTGCAGCGCGACGTGCTGACGAGGTTGAACGCGTCGCTGCCGAAATTCGCGCTGCCGGCGGTCGTGCTGTGGCCATGCCTACTGACGTCACCGACAACGCTGCTGTTGAAGCACTCGCACAAAAAGCGATCAGCGAATTTGGCCATCTTGATATTTGGGTGAACAACGCCGGTGGTTCGCCGATTCAAGCACCACTCACCAATCTCGATCCCAACGAATGGGATGCAACGATGCGACTCAACATTACTTCTGTTTGGGTGTGCACCAACGTTGCAGCAAAACTGATGCGCGATGGTGGACGCATTGTCAACATTTCTTCAAAGGCTGCAGTCAACACTGTGATGGGTAGCGGTCACTATGCCGCTGCCAAAGCAGCAGTGAACTCACTCACCGTTACTTACGCAAAAGAACTTGGTCCGCGTATTCGCGTGAACTGCATCATGCCTGGCGCGGTACCAACCGAAATCATGATGAAGGCATTACGTCTTGAAGATGACGATCTGCCGAAACTTGAAAAGATGTTGCGTCTTCCCATGCGTCGTCTGGGAACACCCGAAGATTTAGGCCAAGCCGTTTTGTATTTCGTTTCACCAGCATCAAGTTGGGTCACGGGTCAAGTTATTGGCATCGACGGAGGTTTGTGATGACTGAGTTAAACAAGAAAATCGTTCTGAAGAGTCGCCCCGCTAATCGCCCCGATGATTCAAACTTTGAATATCGCGAAGAACAAACCGCCGAACTTACCGATGGCATGTTGCTCATCAAGGTCAATTTGCTCGGAATCGATGCGTTTATTCGCACAACATTGAACGAAGGAAGCTTCCACCGCGGCGCCGAAATCGGTGGCGTGATTCCTGCTCTCGGTGTTGGCGTTGTTCTCGAAAGTAACGCCGAAGGTTTTTCTGCAGGCGATCATGTTTTCGGACCGCTGTGTTCGCAGACTCATGCCGTCATGCCGGCGTTCACGATGAAGAAGATTGATACAACAGTCGCACCAGCGTCGGCGTATCTCGGAGCACTTGGTTTAACCACTGGCCTCACCGCATACTTCGGAATTGTTGACGTCGGTCAAGTGAAGAAAGGCGACACCGTTGTTGTCTCGGGTGCTGCCGGAGCTGTTGGCTCAGTTGCTGGTCAGATCGCTCGCCTGAGTGGTGCGAGCAAGGTCATCGGTATTGCCGGCGGTGCTCACAAATCAAAGTTCTTGGTTGATGACCTGAAGTTTGATGCGGCCATTGATTACAAGAATGAAAATGTTGCAGCGCGTCTTGATGAGTTGGCACCAGATGGGATCAATGTCTTTTATGACAATGTCGGTGGTGACATTCTTGATGATGTGTTGATGCGCATCGTTGAAGGATCACGCATTGTCATTTGTGGTGGTATTTCGCAATACGAAAACATGGACGACGTTCGCGGACCCAAGAATTACATGAAGCTAGCCGAACGGCACGCCACCATGGAGGGCTTCGCGGTCTTTCATTTTGCCGAACACTATGCCCGTGCTGAGAAGAATCTCGCCGATTGGCTACGTAGTGGCGAGTTAGTAGTACGCGAACAGATCGAACAAGGTGTCGAGAACTTCCCGGCCGTCATGAACTTGTTAATGACGGGTGGCCATTACGGCAAATTGCTTCTCAAGGTGTAGTCCCGAACTTTTCCAGCGAGAATGGGCGATGTGAGCAGCATCGTCATCTCCGAACTCGAATACGCACCGCCCGGAGCCGACCAGCTTTTCTTTGATGTGAGTTTTGGTATTGCACCAGGCGAACACGCGGCCTTGGTGGGCGCGAACGGCGTTGGCAAGAGCACCATTCTGAAAATCTTGACCGGTGAATACGAATGCGACGGTGGTGACTTCACCGTTAACGGCACCATGCTGTCGATGACGCAAGACGTAGGTATGTCGCGACCCACCGACACACTGCGCGAGATGTTGATTGAAGTTGCGCCCACTGCATTACGTGCCGCGGGTCGAGCTCTTGTCGCCGCCGAAAAAGCCTTGGCCGACGGAAGCGACGATGGCATGGGTTACGCCAACGCACTTGGCGACTGGGGAGACCTTGGCGGTTACGATCTCGAAACAAAGTGGCAGGCTGCAGCACAACGAAGTGTCAAGACGCCCGTTGACGATTTTTCTCGACGTCTCGTCAGCGAACTCTCGGGTGGTGAACGCAAACGACTCGTGCTCGATTTGCTATTGACGTCTGGTGCCGATGTTCTTTTGCTGGACGAACCTGACAACTATCTCGACATTCCCACGCGTGGTTGGCTTGAAGAACAAATCAAGGCATGCAAGTCAACCATCTTGATGGTCAGCCACGACCGCACATTGCTGGAACGAGTCGCCACAAAGATTGTGGTCATTGAAGGTTCAGGCGCTTGGGTGCATGGTGGTTCATACCTCACATTTCCTGACGCTCGCG
>CAMDER010000065.1 GCA_945896935.1 Bifidobacterium breve
AGCCGCCGGATGACCCTAGAGTAAGGACTGCAGATCGGGCCAGCGTTGTCCCGGGAGCCACAACCCCATTAGTTCGTGGAACCAAGAGAGACAACGATGTACCCCCAGATCAATCCTTCTGGCCTGCCGACCGCGCATGGCCTATATGACCCTCGCTTTGAGCATGACGCTTGTGGTGTTTCCTTTGTCGCCGACATTAAGGGTCGCGCCTCTCACGACATCGTGATTCGTGGTTTGGGCGCACTCTGCAATATGGAACACCGCGGTGCAACTGGTGCCGAGGCTGACACTGGTGACGGTGCCGGCGTGTTGTTGCAGATTCCCGATCGTTTCTTGCGCGGTGTCGTCGATTTTGAATTACCGCCCATGGGTTCGTATGTCGTCGGCATGGCGTTCTTGCCGTCAGATGTAGCAGTTGCCGCGCAGGCTCAGAGCGCGATTGAAGCCATCGCACGCGAAGAAGGCCTCACGGTTTTGGGATGGCGCGATGTTCCGACCGATCCCGCAACTCTTGGTGCTGGTGCTCGCGCCGTTATGCCGACTTTCCGTCAATTGTTCTTAAGTGATCCAAACGGCGCCTCGGGTATCGATCTAGATCGCAAAGTGTTCGTCACTCGCAAGCGCGTCGAACACGATTTGCCTGCCGAGCAAAAGACGTACTTCCCGTCATTGAGTTGCCGCACAATTATTTATAAAGGCATGTTCACGACTCCGCAACTTGGAGCTTTCTACCCCGATCTTGCTGATGAGCGCGTCGAAAGTGCGTTGGCTTTAGTTCACAGTCGCTTCTCGACGAACACGTTCCCGTCATGGCCGTTAGCTCACCCGTATCGCTTCATTGCTCACAACGGTGAAATCAACACCGTGCAAGGTAACCGCAACTGGATGCGTACTCGTGAAGCACTTTTGCAGTCTGATCTCATCCCAGGTCTCGAACGAGCATTCCCGATTTGCACTGTTGGCGGAAGTGACTCGGCAAGTTTTGACGAGGTGCTTGAGCTGTTGCACTTTGGTGGACGTTCATTGCCGCATGCAGTGCTCATGATGATTCCCGAAGCCTGGGAAAATCACGAAACGATGGACGCTAAGAAGCGCGCGTTCTATCGTTTCCACTCATCGTTGATGGAACCGTGGGATGGCCCGGCGTGTGTGGCCTTCACTGACGGCACCGTGATTGGCGCCGTACTCGACCGCAACGGCTTGCGCCCGAGTCGTTATTGGGTCACCGACGACGACATGGTTGTACTTGCTTCTGAAGTTGGCGTCCTTGATATTGATCAAAGCAAGGTTGTGCGCAAGGGACGTTTGCAGCCAGGCCGCATGTTCTTGATTGACACAGCGCAAGGTCGGATTGTTGATGACGAGGAGATCAAGCAATCGTTGGCTGCAGCCGAGCCGTACGAAGAGTGGTTGTCCGACGGTTTGATTGAACTCGCCGATCTGTCCGAACGCGAACACATGGTGTACAGCCACGACAGTGTGATGCGTCGCCAGCAAATGTTTGGCTATACGCACGAAGAACTCAAGGTCATCCTTGCGCCAACCTCGAAGACCGGAACTGAACCCATTGGATCGATGGGAAGCGACACGCCTATTGCGGTGTTGTCGGATCGTCCGCGCCTTTTGTTTGACTACTTCCAACAATTGTTCGCGCAAGTAACGAACCCGCCGCTCGACGCGATTCGTGAAGAAGTCGTGACGAGCGTTGGTTCAACTATTGGTCCCGAAAGCAACTTGCTGAATTCGGGTCCAGAGAGTTGTCGCCAATTGGTATTGCCTTTCCCCATTATTGATAACGACGAACTGGCCAAGATCGTTCATGCCGATGACGACGGTTCATTTCCAGAACTCCATGCGCACGTCGTTTTGGGCTTGTACCGAGTTGATGGTGGCGGAGCAGCCCTGAAGGGAGCTCTTGACGACATTCGCGCTGGAGTTTCGGCGGCTATTGAGTCTGGTGCTCGTGTCATTGTTTTGTCTGATCGCAATAGTGACGAAGTGTTGGCACCAATTCCATCGTTGTTGTTGACCGCTGCAGTTCATCACCACCTCATTCGCGAAAAGACTCGCACGCAAGTTGGTCTCATTGTTGAGTCTGGCGATGCACGCGAAGTGCACCACATGGCTCTCTTGGTTGGCTTTGGTGCCGGAGCAATCAACCCATACTTGGCTTTTGAATCAATCGAGGACATGATTCGTGAAGACGTTCATGGCCTCGGTGGTGTTGATGCCGAGTATGCCTTGAAGAAGTACATCAAGGCTTCCGGCAAGGGCATTTTGAAAGTTATGTCAAAGATGGGTGTGAGCACCGTTGCTTCGTACACCGGAGCGCAGATTTTTGAAGCGATTGGTCTCGGTACCGAACTGATTGACGAGTATTTCACCGGCACAGTGAGTCGCCTTGGTGGTATCGGTCTCGACGAAGTCGCTTTTGAAGTTGCGTCACGTCACGCCGTTGCCTACCCGAAGAACCCAGAGCGTCGCGCTCACCGCAAACTTGAACTCGGTGGCGAGTACCAGTGGCGTCGTGAAGGTGAGCACCACGTTTTCAACCCCGAGACGGTATTCAAGTTGCAGCACGCAACCCGTGCGAAGCGTTACGACATTTTCAGGCAGTACACGCAGTTGGTGAATGATCAGTCGAAGCACCTGGCTACTTTGCGCGGCCTCTTTGAATTCAATGGAGAAGGTCGCACGTCTATTTCGATCGATGAAGTTGAATCTGTATCCCACATCGTCAAGCGATTCTCGACTGGTGCAATGAGCTACGGATCAATTTCTGCCGAGGCCCACGAAACGCTGGCAGTTGCCATGAACTCAATTGGTGGCAAGAGCAATACCGGCGAAGGCGGCGAGGATTCAGAGCGCCTGTATGACCCGACGCGACGTTCGTCAATCAAGCAAGTGGCATCGGGTCGATTTGGCGTCACGAGTGAATACCTCGTCAATGCCGATGACTTGCAGATCAAGATGGCTCAAGGTGCCAAGCCCGGTGAAGGTGGACAGTTGCCTGGATACAAGGTGTATCCGTGGGTGGCAAAGACTCGCCACTCAACCCCAGGTGTCGGTCTGATAAGTCCTCCGCCTCACCACGACATCTATTCAATTGAAGACCTCAAGCAACTCATTCATGACTTGAAGAACTCGAATCCGTTAGCGCGAGTTCATGTCAAGTTGGTGGCCGAAGTTGGCGTGGGAACGGTCGCAGCAGGTGTGAGTAAGGCCAAGGCCGACGTTGTTCTTATTTCTGGCCACGACGGTGGAACCGGCGCATCACCATTGACTTCACTCAAGCATGCCGGTGGACCATGGGAACTCGGTTTGGCTGAAGCACAGCAGACGCTTATGTTGAATGGCTTGCGCGACCGCATCGTTGTGCAAGCCGATGGTCAGATGAAGACCGGGCGCGATGTGGTTGTGGCAGCACTGCTTGGTGCAGAAGAGTTTGGCTTCGCGACAGCTCCACTCGTGGTGAGTGGTTGCGTCATGATGCGCGCTTGCCATCTCGACACTTGTCCGGTTGGTGTTGCGACCCAGAATCCAGTTCTGCGCGAACGATTCAACGGCAAGCCCGAGTTTGTTGTCAACTTCTTTGAGTTCATCGCTGAAGAAGTTCGTGAGATTATGGCCGAACTTGGATTCCGTACGGTTGAAGAGATGGTCGGACACAGCGAAATTCTCAACACCAAAACAGCGGTTGAACATTGGAAGGCCAAGGGCCTTGATATCTCGCCGATTCTTGCGGTTCCTCAGAACCCGTACCAACAGTCGATGTACAACACGGTGGCTCAAGACCATGGTTTAAGTGGAGCGCTCGACAATGAACTTATGGCTCGTGCTGCCAAGAGCATCGAGACGGGGGAGAAGATTCGTTTCTCGTCGCCCATCATGAACGTCAATCGCACGGTTGGAACAATGCTGGGCAACGCAGTAACGCGTCGCTGGGCGGGTGCTGGTTTACCTGATGACACGATCAGTATCGACTTCAACGGATCAGCGGGTCAGAGTTTCGGAGCATTCGTTCCTAAGGGAATCACTTTGCGACTGGCCGGAGACGCCAACGACTATGTCGGTAAAGGTTTGTCGGGCGGTCGTATTGTGGTGCGGCCCGATAGCGCAACGTCATTTGTTGCCGAAGACAATGTCATTGCCGGCAACGTGATTGGTTACGGAGCAACGAGTGGCGAAATCTACTTACGTGGCATGGTTGGCGAACGCTTCTGTGTTCGTAACTCGGGTGCAACTGCTGTTGTTGAAGGTGTTGGTGATCACGGTTGCGAATACATGACCGGAGGTCGAGTAGTCGTGCTTGGCCCAACCGGGCGCAACTTTGCCGCCGGTATGTCTGGCGGCGTTGCGTATGTATATGACCCACAAGCAGTCTTTGGTGCCAAGGTCAACTACGAGTTGGTTGAACTTGAATCACTTTCAAGTTCAGACCTTGATGAGTTGAAAGCAATCCTGACAATGCACGTGACTGAAACCGACAGTGCAGTTGCCACGAAGGTTTTGGCGGGTTGGGCAACCGAGTCTGCCAACTTCCGCAAAGTGATGCCGCGTGATTACAAGCGAGTGCTTGAAGTTATGGCTGACGCCAAATCGAATGGTCTCAGCGAAGAGGAAACATTGAATCGTGTGATGGAGGTGGCTCGTGGGTGAGACAACTGGATTCTTGAAATGGGAACGCCAAAGCCCAAGTCATCGGCCCGTGCCGGTGCGCTTGCGCGACTGGAAAGAAGTGTACGAACCATTTGACGGCGACGAACTCAATCGTCAAGCAGGTCGTTGCATGGATTGTGGTATTCCGTTCTGCAATAACGGTTGCCCGCTCGGCAACCTGATTCCCGACTGGAACGACCTCGTCTATCGCAATCATTGGAAAGAGGCGATCGAACGCCTTCATGCCACGAACAACTTTCCAGAATTCACTGGTCGCTTGTGCCCGGCACCGTGTGAATCGGCATGTGTTGTTGGAATTAACTCAAACCCAGTCGCGATCAAGCAAGTTGAAGTTGAGATCATCGATCGGGCCTGGGATGAGGGCTGGGTTATCCCGCAGATGCCCAGTGTGAAAACTGGTAAGCGTGTTGCCGTCATTGGTTCGGGGCCTGCCGGCTTGGCCGTTGCACAACAACTCACTCGCGCCGGACACGAAGTCACAGTTCTTGAGCGCGCTGACCGCATTGGCGGTTTGTTGCGTTACGGCATTCCCGAATTCAAGATGGAAAAGCATCATGTTGATCGTCGCGTCGCACAGATGGAAGCAGAAGGCACCGAGTTCAGAACCAATGCAATCGTTGGTCAAAATATTGACATCGATGTCTTGATGGCAACATACGACTCAGTGGTACTGGCATGTGGTGCAACTGCATGGCGTGACCTTCCAGTGCCTGGTCGCGAATTGACTGGTATCTACCAAGCGATGGAATACCTGCCGTTGGCAAACAAGGTTCAGCAGGGTGACATGGAAGTTTCTCCCATCAACGTGAGTGGCAAGCATGTCATCATCATTGGTGGTGGCGATACTGGTGCTGACTGTCTTGGTACTTCACATCGTCAAGGCGCGGCGTCGGTGACTCAACTAGAAATCATGCCGCAACCACCAGTGAAGCGTGGAGAAGCAAATCCGTGGCCGCAATTCGCCATGGTGTACAAAGTGACGTCGGCTCATGAAGAGGGCGGCGAGCGTTTGTTCAGCGTGAATACCGAACGTTTCATTGATAATGGTTCGGGCAATGTGCGCGCCTTATTGATTCATGAAGTTGAAATGAAAGATGGCAAGTTCGTCAAGGTCGAAGGCAGCGATCGTGAATTACCCGCCGATTATGTTTTCTTAGCGATGGGTTTTGTTGGTCCTGAAAAGGGTTCATGGCTCGACAAGTTGGGTGTTGAACTCGATGAGCGGGGCAATGTCCAGCGCAACGATGTGTACATGTCGAATGTCCCCGGTGTTTTTGTGGCTGGAGATATGGGTCGTGGGCAAAGCCTCATTGTGTGGGCAATTGCTGAAGGTCGAGCCTGCGCAGCGGGCGTGGACGCCTATTTGATGGGCGAAACCACCTTGCCAGCACCCATCTTGCCGTCGGCTCGTCCGCTCGTTTAATGCACCTGCCATGTTCGGGGCATCGGGGCGATCTAGATTGAAAGGCGTGTTACGACTTCGTACGACCCTTTTGTCTGCTGGCCTGGGAGCTCTTGCTCTGTTGAGTGCGTGCGGTAGTGATCCTGGATCATCGGTCACGACCTTGCGTCCGCTCACGTCGACGAACTATGCCACCACGCCTCCGTCGGTCGTCACGACGGTTGATCCGGCGAACACTCTTCCACCAGCGATTAGTTACACGATTGTTTCTGGCGACTCGGTGTACGCAATTGCTGGTCGCTTTGGTGTGGCTCCCGATGAGCTGGCGAGCTACAACAATTGGCCAGAAGGTGTGTTGCATCCGTTGGCCGTTGGTGCGAATATTCTGATTCCTCCGTCAGCAACGCAGACGACCACTCTGCCGGGCTTGCCGATTCCGACCGAGACAACGATGCCCGGACCAGATCCAGGTCAAGGCAAGTACACCGTTGTTGAAGGCGATTGCTGTTTGTCGCGTATCGCTGACAAGTGGGGCGTTGAAGTTTCGGCGCTGATGGCATCAAATGGTTGGGTCGATGCCTCAGTCGTCATTTTGCCGGGCGATGAAATCAATGTCCCCGCGCAAACCAAAACTCCCAAACCCTGATCTTTGTGATTCTGGTGGCGAAAATGAACGGATTCCCGTTCATTTTCGCCACCAGAAAACCCAATTAGTTTCCGATGTCGGGCCAGCGGCGCTTTTGACGGCGACGCAATCCAGCGGTTCCCATTTCACGGCGTTCTGATAACGCCCACTGACGACGCCATCCGGTGTATTCGGGACCAGTCAGTTTCGTACTCTCTTTACGTGCCGAACGTTGTCGAGCAGTCCAGAAGTCGGTCAATGATTCATCGCCAAGTTCGGTGACTGCTTCTTCAATGCGCGCCGAGAAGCGGCGCGTGTTCTCATCTTCAAGAGCGCGCATCGGAGCACCGAAGACAACTTTGGTCGTGCCAAACTTCGGGCGCTTCATACCTTTGCCAAAAAGTGCACCCGTGCCGTCAATAAAGACTGGGACGACTGCGGCTCCGGTGCGGCCTGACAAATATGCAGCGCCGCCTTTGAAGTCTTGCCCCCAACCATCGGGCGAGCGACCGCCTTCGGGATAGATCATCAAACTCCAGCCATCTTCGATAAGTTCTTTGATCATGTCTGATGACTTACGGCCAGTCACTTCACGATCAATCGGAATTGCGTTCAGTGCGAGCGCCGCCATAGTGGCCTTCCAGCGCTTATCAAAGAAGTAATCGGCAGCAGCAGCGACAACTAGTTTCGAACGCCAAGGTTCGGGTACAGCAACAGCCATTACCGCAGTATCAAGATGCGAATGATGATTCGGGGTAAAGATCAACGGTGGGGGATCTTTGAGTTGCGCGAGATCATGCAAACGGTCGACGCCGTACACCTTGGGACTAGCCAGACCCTTGATCGCAATACGAATCGGTCCGTTGACTAAACCTTTGCGCACAAACTTAGCCGGCGACTTTCGTGCCCACTTGGTGTCGTAGTCGGCCCCAAGTGTTGGTTCATCTTCGGGTACGGCAACACCAAGCGGAATCGTCGGCGGAAGGTAGGGAAAACCTTTGCGGTAGGTGCGCTTTGCGATGGGGTGGGTGATGCGTTCAACTAACTCGCCAATGCGCGCGGCTTTAGCGAGGTTGCTCGGTTTCCAGGGTGCGTCGTCGCGGGCCATTACAAAATCCGAATCACGAAACGTCAGCCACCATCAATGGCGGCGCATGAAGGTGAGTGATGGTGGGGGCGCGACCCACAACGTCGCTGGCGATTTCTAACGCGTCGTCCATTGTTGAAGCCGGAACAAATCCGAGGCGACGAACAGTCTTGGGATCGCCACCAACAATGATGATGCGACTGCAATGCTGTAACGCGTGACTGCCCCAGTACCACATGTAGAAGGGGTGAACGCCGTGATAGGCGTAGGTGGTACGGTAGAGATGCTTGTACCACTCGTCTTCGGCGTATTGCTTTTCCCACTTCTCGGACATCACTTTTGGATCAGTGGTATCAGCGAGAACTTGTTCGAAGAAGTCGATGTATGACGGATGATGAACTGGATGGAAATCGGGTTGCATGGGGTGGGTCATGATGATGACTCCACCTTCACGCACCAGCGGCATTCCCTTGTACATGTTGAAGTAGTAACCAAGGCCCATGCACATCACCAAGATGGGGTTCAAGATCGAGTGCACGTTGTACGGGCTGATGTAGGGGATACCCAACGTCAAGATGTCGGTCTGACCCTTCACTTCAACGAGTTGCTGCTTGTACACATGCTCGGTTGTGATGCGGTGAACAGCTTCAACATCGCCGGCCTGCACGCTCGTCATCTGGTGAGGGGCTTCAATTGAATGGAAGATCTTGCGGGCCAAACGAGTTGGTGTGCGATTGAGCGCTTTGGTCGATGCCAAGAACGTCATGCGATCCGATGGCTTCCATTCCCATTCGCGCTTGGCTAAGAAGCCAAAGGGCGACGGGAAAGTGTCGGTATTGAGAGTTGTCTCAATTTGGAAAACCTTGACGCCGCTATCGAGCAAAACCTTGCCCATGCGCCAGTTGCTCTTGTGCAATTCGCTGCGATGTTGGTCCATGAAACTGCGGGAATGAATCATGGTTTCAGGATTGTGGTGATGGCGCAGCGATTTGTATGACGACAAGCCTGTTGCGGTGCTCTTCCAGCCGCCATCCATGGCGACGAGGTTGATATTGACGTACACGAGTAAATCGCTTTCAGCGGCGCGCTTATTGATTTCAACATCTTCGCCGTGAGGAGTCGTACCTAGATACGACAAGTTCTCAGGATCTTCAGCATCGTGCTGATAGAGCGTTCCGCGAGGGGCAAAGGCGTCGTACACACGATCGCCAACCGCGTGACGAAGTTCTGCCTCGGTCATACGGCGGTGCAGGGCGAGTGCAGAGATGATGTGTACATCATCAACGCCAGCATCAGCGGCCATATCAA
>CAMDER010000066.1 GCA_945896935.1 Bifidobacterium breve
CTGAAGCATTGTTGGTATGCAATGAACATTGCTGATCATCAATATGCCGAACTATCTCAATTGCTGGCCTGTCAGCCACGACAGTTGTATGGCATGACTGAGACAATTCCGGCGGTACTCACTGACGAAGCGCAAACCCCACGTTCCGACTGCATGGGCTATGTCTCGCCCGGCTGTGTGCTGGATGTGCAAGATGCTGACGGCAAGTCAGTTGCAGTCGGCGAAATTGGCGAGGTTGTTGTTGGTGGAACACCGGGAATCACTTTGTTCAGTGGTTATTTAGACGATCCAGAAACAACTACGAAGAGTTATCGCGGTCAGTGGTTCTTGACAGGCGATCGCGCAACTCGCGATGCGTCGGGTCGCCACTTTTTTGATGGTCGCCGCGCTGATGTGTTGAAGGTTGCTGGCGAGAATGTTTCAACGGTCGAAGTTGAACAAGTGTTGTCGGCTCACCCCGACATTCTTGAAGCGGCAGTCATTGGTCAGCCTGACGATATTCGTGATGAAGTTCCGGTTGGGTTTGTGGTTGCCCGTGACCCGCAAAATGCTCCCACGGTCGCCGAACTGCATGCCTGGTGCGACGAGCGTCTGGCGAAGTCAAAGCGGCCCCGTGACATTACGTATGTCGACGAACTTCCCCGAACGAGTGTCGGGAAAATTCGTAAATTTATTCTGAAAGAAAGTCAACTGTCGTGAGACATTTAGGAAGGACAATGAAATGACAATTTTCAACGATGAACTTTTGCAGTCTTTTGATGCGTCAATTGCCGATGTTTCGGTGGCGTGCACCATGCCACCAGTGATTTACACGTCCGATGAATTCCTCGAGTTTGAGCAGAAGGCAATTTTCGCCAAAGAGTGGCTCTGTGTTGGTCGAGTTGATCAAATCAAGAATCCTGGCGATTACTACACGACCACGGCCAATGGCGAGCATGTGATAGTGGCCCGCACCAAAGAGGGCGAAGTTCATGTCTTCTCGTCAATCTGTCAGCATCGCGGCATGCAGATCAAAGAAGACGCGGGTAACTGCGGAACTTTCACCTGCCCGTATCACCAGTGGGTGTATGGGCTCGACGGTCGTTTGCTTGGCGCGCCAGCAATGGAAAAGACCAAAGATTTTGACAAGAAGCAGTGGGGTCTGGCCAACTTGAAAGTTGAAGTGTGGAAGGGCTTCATCATGGTCAACTTCGATCTTGATGCCGCTGCATTTGGTCCCACCATGTCGCGTTACGAACCGTTGCTCGTTAACTTCGATCTCGAAAATTCAGTATGCCCCGGATCCTTCACATTGAAAGATCTTCCCTGGAACTGGAAAGTCATGATGGAGAACTTCAACGATGGCTACCACGCCAATCGTTTGCATCACACCATTCAAGATTTCTGCCCGAGCAACATGGCCGCTTTCCCAGTTGCCTGGGACGACGCTTCAGGAGTCATCTTTCGCACGAATGGGTACACGCATATTGATGGTGGTTTTAATGCCACAACGAAAGCATTGATGCCAATATTCCCGAATCTCACCGAAGAAGAGCGTTGGCGTTCAACTTTCGCGTTGATGCCACCGACCTTGTGCTTTGGTACCGCTCCCGACCAAGCGTTCTTTTTCATCATTCGTCCCACGTCTCCTGACACAATTGATGTAGAAATCGGTTACTTGTTCCACCCATCGGCGCTCGAACATCCGATGTTTGATTACTTGTACGAGATGAGTGACGCCGGAGTTCAAGTTTTTGTGAAGCAAGATCAAGATGCCACGACAAAAGTTCAGCGTGGTATGCATTCGCAATACGCACCGCGCGGTCGTTACTCATGGCAAGAAGAAAGCCATGTGCAGTTCAACCGTTGGTTGGTGCAGCGTTATCAAGCCAATTGGCCAGGTCACAAGATCAAGTTGGTCACCGACAATACTGTCACAGAAAAGGCCGGATGAAAATTCCCGCTGCTTCCTCTTCGGCTATTGCTGATGTTCTCGCGCTACGCGGGCAGAGTGGTTGGCTCACGCCTCCGCTTGCACCGATCGTCGCCGCGCGGTGCCCAGTCGTTGGAGAAGTCGTGACAGTGCAGATCGAGCGTCGTGACTCTGGCGCCGATTTCAAACCGATGTACGAAGTTTTGTCGGCGGTGCAATCGGGGAAGGTTCTGGTTATTGCTGGGGCTATCGAAATCGGTGGCGCCATTTGGGGCGAGATTTTGACAGCATCAGCTCAACAAGCCGGATTTGTCGGGGTCGCAATTGATGGCTTTGTGCGTGATATTGCCGCCATGCAGAACCTGGACCTGCCGGTTTACGCAAGCGGAACCGCAGTGGTCGGGCCGTTGGGCCGGGCCCACGTCGTATCGGTGGGCGAAACAGTCAACATTTTTGGACAAGAAGTTTCATCGGGTGACCAAATCGTTCTCGATGATTCTGGATGTGTCCGTTTGGCATCAAGCGATGCTCAGGAAATCCTAGAAGCTGCTGCGCTTTATGAAAAAGGCGAAGAACAGGTACTAGTGGCGCTTGCGGCGGGCGAGCGATTAAATTCGGCATACAGACATAAAGCCGACGTGGTCTCGAGGCTGAAGAGATGATCAGAAGCCGAAAGAGGGGGCTCATAACAATTTGTTATGAGAACGACGTGACATCTCAATCTAAAGTTGAGACGACGCGAATCAATGACGCAAATAAGTCATCCGCAAGGGTGACGCGTGAACAAACAACAACAACAGGAGGAAACATGAAAGCTCATTTCCGTAAGCCGCTTGCGGCACTCGGTTTTGCTGCGTTGCTCTTCACCGCATGTGGCGGCGATGACTCAAGCAGCACAGCAACTGAGGCCCCAGCATCGAGCGAGGCACCATCAAGTGAAGCTCCGTCAACTGACGCACCTTCAACTGAAGAGCCCTCGGGCGATGTTATGGCACTCGACTCAAACGGTGACGGCGTGGTGCAGTTCGCACTCGCAATCCCCGGACCGGCCAATGACGGCGCCTACTACCAGGCACTTGTTGATGGCGTAACGGCATTCACATCAAGCAATGATTTGCCCGACCCAATCATCGTGGACAAGATTGAAGCCGATAAAGCTGCAACCGCCATGGACGACTTGGCTCAGCAGAATGTCGACATCATTGCCGTTGGAGCCAGTGAAATTGCTGGACCTTTGGCAGAACTCACCGAGAAGTACCCGGACATTTTCTGGTACTGCAACTGTGGTGCTGGTTTCGCCGATCTGCCCGGTTTGGCGCAGACACTCGACGACTCAGCACAGATCAGCTACTCAGCTGGATACGCCACGGGCTTGTTGCTCAAGGCCGCTGGTAACAACAAGGCCACGTTCCTTGGTTGCTGCGACTTGAACTTCGAAAAAGAGGCATACCTTGCCTACGAACTCGGACTCAAGGCTGTTCTTCCCGACGTTGAATTCTCATACGTGAAGACCGGTGCATACGACTACGACTTCGACAACACCGCTGGTGCAACTGAGGCATATAACGCTGCCAAGGCTGCTGGTGTTGGCGCTGTGTACGCGTATCTTGCTGGAGCACTTGAGCCCATCGTGCAGTTGGCAAATGCTGACGGCATCATCACGATGTCAGCTGGTTCATCGAAGGCTTGTGAAAGTACCGACTTGACATACAACATCGCGGTGAAGTTTGACGCTGGTGACTACATCCTTGGAGCCCTGGATCGCATTGTTGCAGGAACCTTCAAGGAAGGCGAGAAGCTCACGTACCAGGTTGGAGACAACGCTGGTCCGGGTGGATCACCTGGTGCAGTTATCTGTGACCCGACTCCAGAGCAGCAAACCGCTATGGACGAGATTGGCGCAAAGTTGGCAGCCGGTGAATTCGGTGCTGAGCTTGGTGCAATCAAGGGCCAGGCTTACGGTGGCTGATCCGATTTCGGATCATTTAATCGAAAACCACAAGGGTGGAGGGACTTCGGTCCCTCCACCTGCGGTGGTCGTCCGTAGAATTGTTAAACGCTATGGAGCGCTTGCTGCATGCGATGGTGTTGATCTCACGATGCGCGCTGGAGAAATTCATGGTGTGCTCGGACAAAACGGTGCGGGCAAGTCCACATTGATGAAAATCCTCATTGGGTTGGTGACGCCCGATGAAGGATCAATTGCGATTAACGGCAAAGACGCCCGCATCGGTAGTCCGCAGATTGCGTCCGATTTGGGTATCGGAATGGTGCACCAACACTTCAGTTTGGTCGACGGTCTTTCGGTATGGGAAAACGTCGTATTAGGTGAAAAGGCTCACCTCGATCGATCGGCCGCTCGTTCGCGCGTTGCCGAAATCGGTGAGCGTTACGGTCTTGATGTTGACCCCGATGCTCGGGTCTCATCTCTCACAGCAGGTCAGAGGCAGCGCGTTGAAATTATCAAATGCTTGCGCCGTGACCCGAAGATTTTGATTTTTGATGAACCAACCTCGGTGTTAACGCCTGAGGAGAGTAGTCACCTCTTCGGTGTACTTCGCAATGTTGTGAAGACCGAAGGTCGTACCGTGGCGTTGGTTAGTCACAAGCTTGAAGAAGTTCTGCGGGCCACCGATGACATCACGATTATGCGCGATGGAAAAGTCGTGGCATTTATGCGTACCCAAGAAACAGATCGCCATGCGCTCGCCGAAGCAATGGTTGGTCGCAATGTTGATCTGCGTGGTGGAAAAACTCGCCACGCATCAGAAAACACGATTGTCGCATCTGACGTTGCTGCGCCAGTACCTGTTCTTGAAGTGATTGATGCTTCGGTGCACACAAAAGCAGCGGGCGTGCAGTTGGCAAATCTTTCGCTGTCGGTGATGGCTGGAGAAATCGTCGGAATCGCTGGTGTTGAAGGAAACGGACAGCGAGTGTTGGCTGATGTGTTGTCAAGTTTGACCGCATTGAATTCTGGATCGGTCAAAGTGAAAGGTCGCGAGATCGCCAGTGGTCGTCCAGGTGCCATGTCGAAATCGGGAATCGGCGTCATTCCTGAAGACCGTCATGACTCGGGCTGTGTACTTGATATGTCGGTCGCCGAGAACTTAGTTTTGGCCGATCAAGGAAGTTTCGCCCAACGCGGTTTTCTAGATCGCAAAAAGATTTCTACCCAGGCTGAAGAGCTTGTTCAACAATTTGGGATTAATTGCTCAACTGTTGACGCTCCGATGTGGACGCTGTCGGGTGGTAATCAACAGCGAGTGGTATTGGCGCGTGAACTAAGTATTGGTCCATCTGTATTGGTGGCCGCACAGCCAACCCGCGGGCTTGATGTTGGCGCTATCGAATATATGGGTGGGCGCCTCAAGCTAGCAGCCGCTGACGGAGTTGGTGTGCTTTTGATCTCTAGTGAGATTGAAGAACTCATTGAATTAAGTGATCGAATTCTCGTGATGTATCGCGGAGCAATCGTTGGAGAGATGAAGGCCGGAGAAATTGATATGCATCGTCTCGGAATGCTGATGGGTGGCGCCGGATGAGCGATACACCAACAGCTAAACGCGACCGTATTGAACTCATTTCTCTCTATGTCGTGACCATTATTCTCGCTTTTGTCATAGCCGCAATTTTGGTCAACACCAGCGGGGGTTCATGGTCGAAGGCAGTTGAAGCAATGATCAACGGCTCTTTCAAGAACCCCGGACGATGGGGCGAAACCTTGCGCCGTGCCGCGCCATTGCTCATTGTTGCCGCCGGTAGTGCGATTGCGGCCAAAGCCGGAATCATCAACATCGGTCAAGAAGGTCAGGTATTGATTGGTGCAACTGGTGCTGCATTTATCATGACCAAGATTCATCCTGGTAGTCCGTTGATGCTCATTCTCGGCGTCTTACTCGGCATGTTGTCTGGTGCGGCTTGGGCTGGTATTTCGGCCTTGCTCTATTACTGGCGCCGTGTTCCAGTGGTTCTTTCGACTTTGTTGTTGGTGTATCTCTCCAGTCAAATCACGGGTTACACGATGACCCGTAAGTTTCTTTTGCTTGAAGTGATTGAAGGCTCACCAACCAAGATTCAAAATAGTGCCAAGACCGCGGTGAATTCACGACTTGGCATCATGCATATCTTTGGTAACAATGTGCCGTTGACCGTACCCATCGCCATTATCTTCGCCATTGGTGTTGCCTACATACTGGCCCATTCGGTCTGGGGTTTCCGTCTGAAGATGCTCGGACTCAATCCGCGTACTGCTCAACGCGCTGGTGTTTCTCATGTGAAGTTCGGAACCATGGCATTGTTGACATCTGGTGCTGCCGCTGGTCTCGCCGGATCACTCATGCTGGCTACTGGTGAATCGAACTATCGGGCCTCAAGTGGGTTCTCGGCAAGCGTTGGCTGGGATGGTTTGCTCGTTGCATTGGTGGCTCGCAATAACCCGTACGCCTCGATTCCCGTCGCCCTCGCGTTTGCCTGTTTGCATACGGGTTCAAACTTCTTGGCTGCTGCTGGTGTTGAATCAGTATTGGTTGACGTCATCCGCGGCTTATTGGTTCTTGCACTATTTATCCCTCCGGCCGTGAGCGAGTTGCGTAAGAAGCGACGAGTTCTTGCCCTGATGACGGAAAGGGCATAACTATGTTGGCTTTCCTCGGAAGTTTCGGCGATATTCTTGCCAACGGGCCGCTCTATCAAAGCACCTTTCGCTTGGCCGCTATTTTGGTTTTTGCAGCCGCTGGTGAATGGGTTGCAGAACGCGCTGGCACGATCAATATTTCAGTTGAAGCAATGTTGCTTGGTGGGCACTTTGCCACCGCAATTGCTTACACCCAGACTTCAAACTTCGCTTTCTCGCTCTTCGTCGGTGCGATTGCCGGAATCTTTGTTTCATCGTTCCAGGCATTTCTCAGTCACTACCTCAACGCCGATCAATTTGGAATTGGTCTGACACTCAACATTTTGTTGCTTGGACTCGTGGCGTTTCTCGAGCCCAACTTTGATCTATCAACCAAGTTGGCCGGAGAAGTGAAAGTTCCGTTGTTGTATGACATCCCCATCCTTGGTCCAGCGATGTTTGGTCAACGTTGGCCCATGTACTTGGTCTATGCAGTTGTGCCGTTGTCGTGGTGGCTTCTCATGCGCACAAAGTGGGGTCTTGAAGTTCGTGCTGTGGGTGAAGATCCACAAGCCGCCGATGTCACCGGAATTAACGTCAATGCTCGTCGACGTCACGCCATTATGTACACCGGCCTCATTGCTGGTCTCGGTGGAGGCGTGTACTTGCTCGGACAAGTTGGTCGTTTTGAAAGTGGCAATATTGGCGGCAAGGGAATCATCGCTATTGCTGCAGTGATTTTTGGCGGATGGACATTGCGCGGTGCAGTTGCGGGTTGCATCTTGTTTGGTTACGTCGATGCATTACGTCTGAATTTGCCAAATATTGTGGGGCACGACTTCAATGCTCAGTTGTTAGCTGCTCTACCATTCTTAGCAACCATCGTCGTGATGTTGATCTTCGCCAAGCACACGCGTCAACCAGCGTCGTTGGCCCGGCCATTCATTCGCGGGCTGAAATAATCAATCTCAATCTCAATTTCTATTTTCATTTTTTAGGGAGCCAGTTATGAAAGCAGTGTGGTACGACAACCCGGGTGGACCCGAGGTTTTGGTCTATGGAGATCGCCCCGACCCGTCGGCTGGTACTCACGACGTTGTGGTGAAGGTTCATACGGCCGCGGTCAATCACCTCGACGTTGTTCAACGTAACGGCTGGTTCACAATGCCCGGATTCACCTACCCGCACATTGCAGGTATGGACGTTGCTGGCGAAATTGTGGCGATTGGTTCGCAAGTTGATGCATCGCTCGGATTGGCTATTGGTGATCGCGTTGTTGTCGACCCGTCATTGGCAGGTGTCAACCCCGGATCGATGTATGCCGGCATGGGCGACATCTATGGCGAACTCGGAATTATTGGGGCGACTGTTGCTGGCGGCTACGCCGAACTGTGTGTTGCACCGGCAACTCATGTGTACCGAATCCCTGATGCGATGTCGTATGACGAGGCCGCAACCTTTCCGACCTGTTACCTCACCGCTTGGCATGCATTGTTTGAAGTGGGTGGCTTGAAAGCTGGCGAGACCATCATGATTCATGCTGCGGGAAGCGGAGTCAGCGTTGCGGCGATTCAGCTTGCAGCTGCAGCTGGTGCAACCGTGTTGGCAACAGCTGGAAGCGAAGAGAAGTGCAACAAAGCACTCACGCTTGGTGCGAGTGCGGTGTGCAACAACCGCACCGAAAATGTGACGGGCTTTGCACGAGGCGCAACTGCGGGTGCGGGTGTCGACATGGTGTTCGATCATGTTGGACCAGCCCTGTGGGCCGACTCAATGTTTGCATTGAAGCCCCGTGGCCGTTTGGTCAACTGCGGCAATACCACTGGTGATACTGCAACCATTCCGTCGCTTGGTTTCATGTTTCATATGGGAATTAAGTTGCTCGGCAGCGATCCATATTTGCCCGAAGAATTTGGCAAAGCCTGGACTACGTTCTGCAATGGTTCATTCCAAAAGGTCATCGACTCAACGTTTGCGCTCAAAGATGCCGCTGTTGCCCAGAGCAAAATGCAGAACAATGATGTCTTCGGCAAGATTCTTTTGAAGCCGTGAGATAACTCATGGCCATTGTCGAACGCGACGCTCCATATCCCGAGCTCAAAAAGAGTCATACCGCGGCCCACAAAGGCACACCGTGGTCCGACTACAAACCACCGGCCTCGGCGCCGGTCTGGAACATTATTCAGGGCTTCGGTAACTACTGGCTCTTGATGGCTGGTATTGAACTCGGTGTATTTGACACGCTGCAAAAAATTGGTCCGAGCCCCCTTGAACCACTCGCTGAAGCAACGGGACTGTCGAACCGAAGCGCATTGTTCTTGTTTGATGGTCTTGTCGCGATTGGAATGATTGAGCAGTACCGCAATGTCTACAAACTTGGTGATCTCGCTGAGCGCTATCTGACAACCGACGCAGTCGCGAGTATGGCCGCCCTGATCGGTGCTGCCCCTGGGCCGTTAGAAAACTGGGAAGAGTTGGCCGAGACTTTCCGTCGCGGGACACCAAGACAACCCATTGAGAATGATCCAGAGGGTTTTTACGTGCC
>CAMDER010000067.1 GCA_945896935.1 Bifidobacterium breve
TTTGGTGAAGTTGGACTTGGCGGAGAAGTGCGACAGGTTCCGCATGCATCGCGCCGACTTGCCGAAGCTGCACGACTTGGTTTTGCAACGGCAATTGTTCCGGCGAAGTCACCAGAAGTTGACGCCAAGATCAAGTTGATTCGCGTCAATACCGTTCGCGAAGCCATGAAGGCTTTGGGACTGACGGGCAAAGTCCCCAAGCGCACTGACGACTTCTAGCAACTGACTATTGCTGTGTGCGTCGGGACCTTGGTCCCTGCAAGTGGCTCGATCAGGCGGCGCTGGCAAGTACCAAAGGCGAGTGTCGCGGCCGAGTGGGGGTCACAAACCCATCCAGCCGACGCCGCTTTTCTAATAATAATTATGCAGCTTTTGCAGCTTTCTCAAACATCTTGTATCGAATTTCCAAAGCCTCGCTGTGGGGAAGTGACTGCTTTTCAACAAGGTGCCTAACCGAATCTCGTTCAAACTTCATCGCCTTTAATGTAGGCCCCTTTGGAGAGGCCACTATTTCTAAAGTCTTCGGATTAATGCTCCATAGATGCTTGTCAAACGCTCGGTGATGAGACGCCGAAAGTAGCAATCCGTTTCTCGGATCGTCGCTACCACCTTGCGCTACTGGTACTACATGAGCTCCATCAAGCATTTCAACAACACTGAGCCCCGTCACCGCACATTTACCTTGATGGCGTTTTATTACTTCAAACTTGAATCGTGGATTGCGCTCGACTCGAATGATTTGATCAATCGTCAAATTTCGTATCGACTTAGCCGCGAAGGGCTTATCAATTTCAATTTGCACAAATTGTGGTTTCTTGATTGCAAACTCAAAGAGGAATATGCGGTTGACATCATCAAAATCAGAAACCCAGGCTCTACGAACTTCACGGTCATCACCCTTATGCAGAATTACAAAGATTGGAATTTGAAGTTCGCCTGCTTTTTTCACTGACGCGACTTCGCCCGCATCGTGGCTGGGGTGTCGCTTCGTAGTCGGGTAATGATAAATAATTCCATCTTGGTCAATGTCGTCGTCGTAATGCTTTCCAGAATGTGAAACAGAAACTGCTACACCTGTTTCACAAATACTTTTAGTAACTTCAGCATTTCGATAGATACCTGCTTGTCCCGCATATAAACCTAAGTCCCGAATGAAGCTCGGCGGTAGTAATGGCCAACTTGGGTGAGCTTGTAAATCCGCCCATACTGCTTCTCGCCACAACAGCTCCTCTTCAGGAGTTGTGCGAGGCAGAGCGAACATCCCGGCAGCTTATGTTTATATGTGGTGCTTTGTCGAGGCTCATTTAGGTCAATTTCAAGCGTCCGCACATTCTCACCCTCTCCTGTCGTTACTCCTAGACACCACTAACTAGGAGAACCCGATGACCACTTACACCGCAACAACTGTCGACCTTTTCTGGCGCGAATCATCCCGTAAAGACCTCGAGGCGACCACCGAACAAGAAGCGATCGACGAAGCATTCGAATATGCAGACTTCACCGGTCAAGTTCTCAGCGCAGTCGACAGCGATGACGGAACCCACATCTCATTCGAGCTCCCCACTGAAATCCCAGTCCACGACGTTGAAGTCCTCATCGAAGACAACGGCAAGGCACTCGAAACCGAGGTGCCAAGTTGCACGATCGACGGAGTCCAAACGCTCGTCGAACTTCTGTGGGGACCGAATGCTCTACTCGCGGTTCGGTTCAACGACCAGCATATGAACTTTGACAACAAGCGAATCATCGCACTTGACGCACCCAAGTCGTGGCACTTCCCGATCCACTACCTCATGTGAATGACCCTCACGTAGAATTGCCGTGTGTGGATTTCTTATAAGGCGCTTGGCGCCAACGGTCGTTTAGGTAACCAACTCTTCCAGATTGCTAGCAGCCTCGGCCGCGCCCACCGAGCCGGCGATATCACCAATGCCGTCTTCCCTCATTGGGCTTACCAGCCCTACTTCAATGTTCCCGATCATTACTTTGCAGCACCAAGCGAAATCATCAACACCATCGATGGTGGCCGCGCCTACATGCAAGACCTCCGCGAGTTCGCCGACTGTGTTGACACCATTCATGAGATTTTTCAGCCCACCGATTTCGCACTCAGTGAAGCCCGCTCGCTTCATTCACTGTTTCATCAGCATCCTCACACCACCGCAGTTCACGTACGGCGCGGCGACTACTTAGGTCTGCAAGCAACGGTAACCGTCTGCCCCATTCATTACTTCACGCAGGCAATGAATGAAATGCGCGCACGGTTTCCCCACACTCATTTTCTGGTTTTCTCTGACGATAACGAGTGGTGCCTTGAAAACTTCGATGGTTATAGCGATGTCACTATTGTGACTTCTCCTGCCGATACGACCACGATTCAATCCGACATGGCCGACTTCAACCTGATGCGTTCATCCGATGCCTTCATCATTTCTAACTCGACCTATTCGTGGTGGGCGGCTTACTTGTCAAAATCAGCCGATGTCATTTGTCCGTCACGTTGGCTCGCAGGTAATGCGTCAGTCGAAGTGCCGATCGAAACTCTTCTTCCGTCGCACTGGCAACGTCATTCGATTGACCCCATTGGACCTATGCGAACTCCCTTTTTAATTGTTTCTGAGGGTGATGACGGCTTCATCATCACCGATACTCGAACCCGAAAAATTCATCATCTCAACGCATCAGCATCGCTGTTGTTTGAGTTATGTACAGGCAGCAACACCAGTGACGAGATCAACGAAATTATGTCACTTGTTTTTCCCGACGACTCTTGGACAACGGGACTGCAATCGCTGCTCAACCTCGGGCTAGTGACTTCTTTTCCCTGACCGTCTGAACAACTTGTGACAGCATGGGCACTGGCCGAAGGTTGCACATCGCCACAAAACTCTCGCGCAACGGTCGCGTACGCCATTCGTGATAGCGCATGTAGTCATCATCAGTCATTGACGTCAAGAAGTCGGCTAGTTCTTTTGCCGAGGCAAATTGTGATGCATCTATATAGCAGTGATCACCTGGAGCAAAATCTTCAATATTTGGTGCACCGAAATACACCGGAACAGCTCCATACATCAATGGCTCAAAGAATTTCTCGGTCACATAATCGACATCGCGAGCATTTTCAAAAGCCATCACAAAGCGATATCGCGACGAAATTTGATGGCGAACGTGGTGATTACTGATAATGGCATGCCCAACATTTTTCAACTTGCGACCATAGGAATGCACTTCCATGTGCAACATCACATCTGACAAGAACTGTACGCGGCCCCATGCGTCCCAATCGCTCGAAATCCAGGCCGACGCTAACTCGGCATGACGTTCTACGACCGGCACTATTTCGGGCAGTCGCTGCAAGAGACCTGGAAATACATATGGGACCCATATGTTGCTGCCGCGCTGGTAGCCAGCAACCACATCGAAGTGCGAACAATAATCAGCATCTAGCTTTGACGGAAAATGCGATGCTGCCTCACGAGAAAGCAGAACCCAAAGCTGATCAGTATTGGAGCGCGTTTTTGGTAAATCGAGTTCTAAACCACCCGCAATGTCAAGCGTGGCGGGGCAAAAGACAACGACCTCACATTTGTCAATCTGTGAGCGATCGTGAACAATCTCAACCGAGCCATCAGATAGATCAAATAGTTGATCATCGGCTTCCCACGTGTCGTTCCACAACAACACTTTTACTGGTGTGCGCTCTTGTACCCACGACCAGCATTTCACCTGGGCGCGCAACTCTGCGATCTTCAAGTGCTTAATACGTTGCACCTCTTGCGCGTTTGAATGAATGTATGGATTATCTGGTCGACTGTCTGGTCCACGTTCATGAAAAACGTGATAAATCACTCCAGGTAAACGCTGAACACGCATACCCATTCGATGGGCGCGAAGCACCCGTTCATCATCTTCAAATCCCCACGACCTAAAGTTCTCATTCTCCATACCAAAAGACTTGAAGGCAGATCTACTGAACGTAAAGCAGCCGCCCACCGACAGAGCCTCGATGATCTTCTGCGAATCAATCGGTAATGAGTCAAAGTCGCCGCGCTCAAGCCACGAATGGCAACCATACGAAACTTCAACCATGCGACCGTCAAATGGATATACCAAGTCGGCATTTCCTGACCGCAAACTTTCGATAGCGACCTTCCATTGTGATTGTGGAACGACGACGTCGGTATCAACAATCGCGATGTAATCGGTCGTCGCTGCTCGAGCTAAATCGTTGTTAATGCGCGTTCGGTGAAAGGGTTGATTCGCCGGGTCATAGACCTTCATAACATGAACCCTCGGGTCAAGATGTTCGCGCACTACTTCTGGATCACCAATTCCCACCACCACGCTCGCCGTCATCGTTGACAACAGGGCATTAGTGCACGTCACCAGATTTCGTAATCGATCAGAAGAATCGATACGCACCGGTATCAAAACCGTCATATCTTTTGCTTCGAATGGGTTTGGGGTAACAAACACATCACGGCTCAACCATGGCCACGAGGCGATGTCGGCAACCAACTCCTCGGTGGTCATTGCCTCTATTCGTTCCATTTCGGTTTGTGAAACCTCATGAAACTCCGACCGCACGTCGCGTCCGGCCACGGTTTCGTGGTCCATGTGAAAAATGGGTCCGTTTACTCGCTGCGTTCGCATACCTAACTTCTTGAGGCGGATGACTCGCTCGGCATCTTCGGGGGCCCATCCGATCATGAATTCGTTTTCCGTTCCAGCTCGAGTAAACGATTCCGCATCCCATACTTGGCACAAACCCGTCGGCACACCCACCATCAGTCGGGGTGTGTCAACTAGATCAAGTTGCAAATAGCCAGCAGAAAATTTATTTCGTTCAATTTGCGGCACACCGATGGCAAAAGAAAACGGAAAGACCATGTCGGCTTCCTTGGCACGCAATATGCGTACAGCCTCAAGTAATTGCGCGGGAGGCAATAAAGAATCAGTGTCTAAGTGAACACGAATGGGTGTCGTCACCTGGCGCGCAATTTCATTAACAACACGAGTCATATGAAAAGGATGATCAGGATTTCCATCAATATGAATGATCTCAACCTCTGCTGGGAGTAACGCTTGCAACGAATCGGGCGCTTCGCATCCGATCACAATCTTTGCGCTGTACGTCGTGACCAGTTGACGGCATAATGCCTTCACATTTGCTAGACGATCAGCGGTATCTACGCGAACCGGAATGATAAACGAGACATCATCCAGCACAATGCGCTCATTAGTGACGATAGGTGATATCGGATTTGGTTCATATTCCGCAAAAGCTTCGCAGACTTCAAGTTGTTTCCAACGATGCGTGTGAGGTGCAAATTCTTGATTTTCGGCGAGCAACATTGCGTGAGCCTCAGCGAGACGCATCGAGTTGAAAAGACAATCAATCTTGAGATTTCGCGGCCACTCACTAAACATGTCGAGGTTGTAGGCCCCCGCATCTTTCGACAGTGGTACTTGCGCCATGCCAATGAGTTCGTCGCACTTGTAAATCGCCTCGGGAAATCGCCCAGTCACCGCGAACTGGCGAGCCAGCAACCATTGGAAAGTTAGAAAGTTCGGATCTAGTTGCAAGCCGCGTTCAATCAGTGGAGTCCCATCACGCCCAAAACCAATCAACATGTCGGCAAGCGACGCGTAGATCTGCACATCGTAAGCAGAACGAATACCGAACTGTTCAATTCGGTTGATTCCGGTGCGCCACGTTTGTTCGGCCAAGTCGGGTCGTCCAAGTGCAAAATGCACTCGACCCAGATGATTCCACAAATTGATTTTTTCGGGATGCAGTTTTAGTTCAGCTTGAAGAAGCGGCAAGTTGCGTTGATGCTTTGCTGTCAAGTCACCTTCGTAGCCATGATGCATAATGCTGATATCAATTGGTTCTAGGGTGCGATTGGTTTCAAGCCCGACGCGCATAATTCCGTCCATCGTGGTTTCATGGATTTCCCCAATAAAACGAATGTCGTCGCGATTGCGCCACATTCGATAATCGATATACGGAGTCCAATTGACTTGTGTGTGCATACGCAAGCCAAACGCCATCACATCTTGAGCGTCTACGACTTGTTGTCGGAGCGCCAGGACATCCTCCATCACTAACTCTTCGTCGGCATCAATGTAGAGAACCCATTCGGCAGTTACTGCATCAAGGGCAAAGTTTCGCGACGCCGCAAAATCTTGTTTCCACTCTTTGTGCAACACCTTGGTTGCGAAAGCCGTCGCAATGTCAACTGTGTTATCGGTACTGCCAGTATCGACAACAATGATTTCGTCACAGAAATCTTTAATTGAGTTCAAACACCGCTGTAAGTGCTCTGCCTCATTTTTGACAATGATCGCAGCCGCAATCAGCGGTTGTGAAGGACTCATCTCGTGGCAGGAATACTTCCGCCAGGACGAATTGGGGTCACGGGAACGGTAGTGGCTGAACTGCCCGATCCATTTTGATTGACGCCAGGGTTGGTCGTTGTCGGCGCAACCGTCGACGTGGTTGTCGGCGCAACCGTCGACGTGGTTGTCGGCGCAACCGTCGACGTGGTTGTCGGCGCGACTGTTGACGTAGTTGGGACAACTTGGACCTGCCGAAGGTGGTTTGCACTCACCACACAGGCGAGGCCTGGAATCTGCGGAGTACTGCCATAATTAATAACTCCGTTTGAATCGTACGGAAAATAATTATCCGTAAATTTGTTGCCGCTCGGGTCCATATCCAACCCGTAATAGCTCTGAACATTTCCGCTCGTATTGCGATATGGGATGCGCAAACTGTTCGAACTGGCGTCATAGATCCAGTTGCCGCTGGGGTTAGCTAGGTAAGCAATGTTGCCGCTCGGGTCGGGGATGGCATTGCCACTCAAGTCAAGCAAGATGTTGCCACTTGTTCCGCAGAGCAGGTTGCCACTTGGGTCAAGTAGAAAGTTTCCACTGGCGTCGCGAAGGAAATTTCCCGAATAATTCGGATAAACGTAGTTCGCCGATGATGAATATAGATTGCCGCTAAAAAGCACCGGGATATTGAAGTTGCCGCTTGAGTCAATCAAAGATGCCGGACGAATCGGGTTACCGATAATCGTCGACTTATTAGCCTTGCCCATCACAAACGAAGCCACGCTCGGAGCCGTAATTCCGGCCGCCAGAATTCCCAAAATGAACTTGCGTCGATTCGGGTCAAGCTTTTGTACAACTTCATCGGGTAACTGATTTTCCGCCATGGCTTCCAGTATAGAAACTTTGCAGTCTCTCCTTACATTTATCTGCTTTTAATGCGCACATTCTTTGTGATGTTCATCGTTCGTTATACAACGCCAACGAACGGAGCACCCATGGCATTTATCGGAACTGAACAACTCACCCGCCAGACCTCTTTGCAGACCACCCTTTTCAAGGACTGGATTGTGCAGGCGAAATGGCGCAACTTTTGGGGTTCGGGCGAACATTTCGACTGGTGGGCCTTTCCGATTGATGCCAATTCGAGCCATGGCGATCGCTACAACGTCACTCCGGCAATCGACGAACTGCGAAATAATGCGGTATTTCTCGAAGCAGTCCTCGAAAACGCCCAACTGCTCTCGATTGGTTTGGGCTACAGCCTCGAAGCCGGCCAGGTCATCGACCCTGCTCGCGCCGACAAGTACGCGGTTCGCCTCTTTAAATGTGGTCGAGCCCTGCACCTGTGGGGTATGCCTGTCGCCCATCGGGCTTTTGTCGGCTGCGTTGAGTATCTGTTGCAAGATCATCCCGAATTAGGCAAAACCTTGGCTGGTATACGTGCTCACGAGACTCCCGAGCTCAATCCACTCGGTATCGACCTAGTAATCCCCTCCCTACAACACCCACATGAAAGTATCTGACCATGGAAATTGTTCTCATCGTTGTCTTATTGGCCGTGCTCGTTGCCGTCGTGATTGTCGGCAGATCAATTCAAAGTGGATTGAATACTCGGCCCACCGAACCCGCACCCGTTAACCCAGTCGCCTCGCCGATCGACCCAGCCGCATTGAAGGCCGATCTTTCGAACACAGTTGCCGACGCATTGAATGCGGCGCTTCTTCAAATTAGTGGTCAGGCGCGACACGACCGTGAAGAATCAATTCGCATGGCCACCGAGCTCATCACCAAGGCCAGTAACGATCAACTAGGCGCGCGTGCCGACGTCATTAACTCAACAATGCTGGGTGTGAAAAGCGAAGTCGCTGGTCAGTTGAAAAAGATTGACGATGCACTCAACACCTTGCGAGAAAGTAGCGCGACTCAATACGGAAATATGGAGCAAGCAGTTTCTGTGCTTTCAAAGCGCACCGAAAATCTCAACGATGTACTTTCAAGTTCCCAAGCGCGCGGTCAATGGGGCGAGCGTCTGGCCGAAGATATGTTGCGCAAAGCCGGATTCATTGAAGGCATTAACTACGAGAAGCAAGAAATTATCAACGGTGGCGGAAAGCCCGACTACACCTTCAAGATGCCTCCTGATCGAGTTTTGTATATGGACGTCAAGTTTCCGCTAGATAAATACGCTGAATACATCAATGCCGAGAGTGATGCGCTGAAGGCGCAAGCCAGGTTGGCGTTCTTAGCCGCAGTTAAAGGCCACGTTGACACACTCGCCAAACGCGATTACGTCGATAAGTCAAATGACAACACGATCGATTATGTCTTGATGTTCGTTCCTAATGAAAGTATTAGTGGATTCGTTCATGAAGCAAGCCCAAGCCTGATCGATGATGCATTAGATCGCAAAGTGGTTTTGTGTTCACCACTCACGCTGTATGCATTTTTGGTTGTGATTCGTCAGGCTGCCGACAGTTTCCATACCGAACAGACAGCAGCAACCATCATGCAGCGAGTGAATCAATTCGCTAAGCAGTTTGATGAATACACCGGTGCAGTTGATCAAGTCGGTAAGTCGTTCGGCAAATTGCAAAATGAAATTGAATCAATTGCCACTGG
>CAMDER010000068.1 GCA_945896935.1 Bifidobacterium breve
CAGTTGTTCTCTGAACCTGGTTCGGGTTCAGACTTTGCCGGCTTGTCAGCCAAGGGTGTACGCGATGGCGATGAATGGATTGCTAATGGTCAAAAAGTTTGGACGACGTTGGCGCACTTGTCGCGTTGGGGACTCTTGATCGTTCGAACCGATTCGGAAGCCGTCAAGCATGCGGGTATGACCGCATTCGTCGTTGACATGCAAGCTCCTGGAGTTGAGATTCGTCCGCTGTATCAGATCACTGGTGAGGCTGAATTCAATGAGGTGTACTTCACTGATGTTCGCATCCCCGCTAGTGAAATGTTGGGCAACGTAGGAGACGGTTGGCGCGTTTCGTTAACGACGTTGATGAACGAGCGCGTGTCAATTGGCGGCGCAATTCCTGCTAAGGGTTCAGGAGCGATCCGTGATGCGGTCAAGGTGTGGAACGCGTTGTCAACCGATCGACGCGATCCGGCTACTCGTGATGAACTGATGAAGTTGTGGGTTCGTGCTGAACTACTTCGCTTGACGAATATTCGGGCGTCACAAAATCGCAAAATGGGCGATCCGGGTCCTGAAGGGTCAATTGCCAAGTTGGCGATGGCCGAATTACACAAGGACATTTATTCATTTACGGTATCGATGATGGGGGCCGACGGAATGTTGTTCCCGAGTGGTTACCAGATGATTCGGCCCGAGCACGCAATGGGCCTAGAGAATCCGCAGAAGGCATTCTTGCGCAGTCGCGCGAATTCTATTGAAGGTGGAACGAGTGAAGTAATGCGCAACATCTTGGGAGAGCGAGTGCTCGGACTCCCTGGTGATGTTCGTGTTGATCGCGACATGGCGTGGAGCAAAGTTCCCCGTAACTAAATTGTTAGTGGCCAGTTTGCAGCATGACGCCGACAAACATTGCTCCCAGCGAGATCAGTAATCCGAACGCTCCTCCGAGCGCAAGGGCCAACTTGGTTTTTCCGACTGAATGAATGACTGCGAACATGGCGGCAGCCATGGCGAGCAATACGTGGACGAACATAGTGACTTGATAATCCGTTGACATGTCGCCAACTTTGATATCGAGAATGTTCCACATGCCGGTGACAAAGACAACGGCAAAGGCGGGCCAAGCGACCCGAGCGTAGGCATTGGCAGCAACTTTGAGCGATTCAGGCGCCACTTTACGTAACTTAGGGACAAGGCCGCCTAAAACAATTTGCCCTCCGACCCAAATCGAGGCACCGAAGACATGCAAGAAGAGGCGGATCGAATCGGCTGTCGGGGAAAGCATGTTTGTAGATTGTCACAAACTGGCGAGTACCGCACTAGCCGCTAATGCACGATCATCAACCTGAGGGCGATCTGATAAAGATCCACCCGACATTGCCGTGACGGCAGTTTCAATGGCGGATTGTAAATCACGAAGGTTGCGCGGCGGTGGGAAGTATTCGTCTTCTTCGGTGTACCGCACTTCTTCAACTCCGTTAATTGGCGCGAGACGAGCGATGACTGCGTTAACAAGTTCTTCAGGAGCCGATGCGCCTGCGGTGACTCCAACAATTCCGTGAAGATCTGCGGGCAATTCATTTTCGGTATTGATACGAAAAACTTGTTCACATCCGGCTTCTCGTGCCAGACGTTCAAGGGCGCGAGTATTTGACGAGTTCGCCGATCCAATCACGATGATCGCATCACAGCGTGGGGCCATTGACATCAGAGCCGACTGACGATTCGTTGTGGCGAAACACAGGTCGCTGCGACCAGGAGTCCAAACTTGGGGAAACCGTTCTTTCACTCGAACTGCGACTTCAGCCCAATCGCGATGCGACAAAGTTGTTTGCGCGAGAAGAGCGACAGGTCCGTTGAATTCGGGCAGAGCATTTACTTCGTCAATTGATTCAACACGCGAAATTGAATTGGGAGCTACAGCCATGGTGCCAACGGCTTCTTCATGTCCTTCGTGACCGACGTACACGATGCGGAAGCCTTTGCCCGAGCGAACCTTGACTTCGTGGTGCACCTTAGTAACAAGTGGACAGACTGAGTCAACGACTACTGATCCTCGGGCGCGAGCAGCTTCAACTACTTCTGGAGCCGAACCATGGGCCGACAACATGATGGGACAACCTAAAGGAACTTCATTGATGTCATCGACGAAAATGACTCCAAGTTGTTCGAAGCGTTCAACGACTAATTTGTTATGAACGATTTCGTGATAGCAGTACACCGGTGCATCGAAACTGCGCACCATCCACGCCAAGGCTTTGATCGCCATCTCAACACCTGCGCAAAACCCTCGTGGGGCCGCGAGTAGGACGCGATCGACGTTCATGAGTACGAGGCTAATGCTCGAACGGTTGCATTGAGAGAATGTACCTATATGACGCAGGTAGCCTGTGAAATATGTCCGTCAAGCAATCTGCGCCAGTTGTGGTCGCTATCACGCCAGATTCTCCGGCGTTTAAGTTTGGACTGCAGCCTGGCGATGAGGTGATTCGTTTGAACGGAATGGTTCCGCGCGACATCATTGAGTGGCGTTTGATGGCCGATGAAGCAGAAGTTGAGATCGATTTTGTGCGCGGCGGTCTCGAAATGCAGACAACTGTCCTAAAAAATGCTGGCGAGACTCTGGGCGCTGAAGTCGCCAGTGCCTTATTCGACCGAGTTCGCACCTGCGACAATCACTGTGCGTTCTGCTTTATTTACCAGTTGCCTCCTGGGATGCGTAAGAGTCTGTATCTCAAAGATGATGACTATCGCTTGAGTTTTCTGTATGGCAATTTCACAACGTTGACGCGTTTTACCGAAGCCGATCTCGAGCGGGTGATCACTGAAGGCCTTTCGCCGTTGAACGTCAGTATTCATGCCACCGACCCAGTGATTCGCAGTGAAATGTTGCGCAACCCTCGCGGTGGTATGAGTCTTCGCTGGTTGACTCAGCTTCTCAAACACGACATCACAGTGAACGGGCAGATCGTTGTATGCCCAGGCATTAATGATGGTTCAGTCCTTGAGGACTCGATGACTGGCATTCTTGATCGATATGCCGACTTGCACCATGTGGCGTTGGTTCCGTTAGGTATTAGTCGTTACAACAACGAAACCTCAATGCGTGCTCATACCCAAGAAGAAGCGCGACGAGTTGTTGACTTAGTGCACCATTGGCAAGAGATTTTTCTGACTCATGTCGGTCACCGCATGGTGTTTGCTGCCGATGAGTATTACTTGATGGCCGGAGTTCCTTTTCCTCCTGGCGAACATTATGAAGGTTTTGGTTTGCACGAAGACGGCATCGGAATGGCACGAACATTTGAATGGGAATTCGATGGACGACTTGATGTTCCGACTGGACCACAGAGTGGATTTTTTGCTGCCGTTGACGGAGCACCAGCAGAGGGTTACCGCGCTCCTCGAAATCCTGCTGGCGACACTGGTCTTCGTGGATGCGGGGGATCAAACGATTCAAATCTGGCAATGATTTCTCTCACTCCACGTCGAAATGCCCCGGTTGGTGTCGTGACTGCTCCTTACGGAGCCCAGGTTCTCGCTCCGATGCTCGCTCGATGCGGACGTTCTGATGTGCGTCTCGTCACGGTCGAAAATGATTTCTTTGGTGGAAATACTGCGGTGACTGGCCTCATGGTGGGCAAAGACATCGCTCGGGCGCTGGAAAACGAGCCTGAGGGACACCGCTATTTGCTCCCTGACGTGTGTTTATCGGAAGGTCGTTTCCTTGACGGCTTAACCACGGCAGACTTACCGCGTCCTGTTGAGGTCATCCCGACCGACGGAATTGCCTTGCGGCGAGCATTGGAAATAGCCAAATGAGTGAAGAAATAGAAATTCAACTTCCAGTCGCTGTCATCGTCGGTCGTCCAAATGTCGGTAAGAGCACCCTTTTTAACCGGGTCATTGGTGAGCAAGCGGCAATTGTCGAGGACCGACCAGGCGTGACTCGCGACCGAAAAGAACTTGAAGCGAATTGGCTCGGCCATCGATTCATGCTTGTCGATACTGGTGGTTGGATGCCGGGTGGTTCGGAACTTGATGCCAAAGTCAGTCGTCAAGTTGAAGCGGCTGTTCGTCATGCCGATTTAGTGATTTTTGTTGTTGATGGTTCGGTGGGCGCGACCGACGATGACGAACTCATGGCGAGCTGGCTGCGTAAGTCGGCCGCAAGTGTGATGTTGGTCGTGAACAAGGCCGACAATGATCGTCGTGAAGCTGATCGTTGGGATTTCTTGTCGCTCGGTTTGGGTGACCCGTATCCAGTGAGCGCATTGCATGGTCGGCGCGCTGGCGACTTGCTCGATGAAGTCATCGTCCGCATGCCGACATCTCCATTGAGTGAGGAATATATTCCGAATTATGGACTCGACCAAGAGATCGTTCCTGTTGGTGAACAAAAGCCACCGAGGGTCGCTCTTGTGGGTCGACCAAATGTTGGTAAGAGCACTTTGTTCAATCGCTTAGTCGGCGAAGATCGGGCGGTCGTTCACGACATGCCAGGTACGACTCGTGACTCGATTGACACTTTGGTAGAAACCGAAGACGGACCAGTCGTGTTCGTGGATACGGCTGGTATGCGCCGCCGTTCACGCATCGATGATTCTGCCGAGTACTACTCGCTGGTTCGTGCGTTGCGCGCCGTCGATGGATCAGATATCGCGCTCTTTGTGATCGATGCAACGCAAGGTATTACTGCCCAAGATCAACGACTTGCTGAACGAATTGACGCTGCTGGCTGCCCGATTGTGATCATGTTGAACAAGTGGGAATTGATTGATGACGCCGAAGAGCGTGAGCGAATTGATCTTGAAGTCAAGCGCAAGTTGTACTTCGTTGATGATGCTCCAGTTCTGAAGGTATCTGCGCTGACTGGTAAGGGCGTGCATAAATTGCGTCCGGTCTTGCAAGAAGCGATTTTGCAATACCACCGTCGGATCCCGACACGTGATGTGAACCGAGTGATTGCTGATGCTCAGCAACGTCAAGCCGCCGGTGGTGGAGCACGAGTGATGTACGCACTACAAGGAGCCACCGACCCGCCGACGTTTACGTTGTTCGTCAATCGTGAGCTTCCACATACTTATTTGCGTTACCTCGAGCGAAGTATTCGTGAAGCCTTTAACTTTGGCTCAACCCCCTTGAAGTTGCGAGTGCGTAAGCGGGCCGACTGATTGCTATGCCTTTTTGCGAAGATTGTGCGAAGTATTGGGCGCCAAGTGCCATGTCAACAGATGGATCATGTCCGACCTGTCATCGGGTACTTGAATCTCCACAGATTGCAAGCACGGTTCCGATTCATCGCCAAGTGACTGCAGAAAATTTAAATTTGCGTCGATTGGCCAATGGTCTTGCGGACGATGATGATGCCAAAGCCCCGTGGCATTTCAAACTCTTAGTTGTTGCCCTGTGTGTTTACCTAGGTTGGCGCGTTATACAAATCTTCGTGTGAGATACGTCTTTGAATGAGATGCTTCTAATGTCGCGTGTTGAGCAATATTCCGATTCCGCCCCCTAAAGGAGCTCCTGGTTATCAGTCGGTCTCAAGACCAACTGGTCAGTTTCATGGCGTTCAGTACGAATCTGGTGAGTAATTCCAAACCCCAGTGTTGATGGGGTAGTGAATGCTGTTTCAGTAAACGTCGGGCCAAAAGTTCTTGCGGCAAACGATGATGGGGGATCACCGCCTCAGTCCGTTCGCCATTACCCACACCCAAGTTTGGCGCGATGTTGCGAAATCCAATTGTGAAGTTGGGTCTATAGTTCAAATTGTAAAGCGAATCGGTCACAATGGAGTACCTATGTCACGTCCTTCACCTGCAGCAGTAGTGGTGTCAATCATCTACTTCGCAGCGCTAGCAGGCGATTGGTGGCCGATCTTCTACCTGCTCGCTTTTGCTGGGTCAATTCCAGCCTTCATCTACCTTTTCATCAACTTCTCTGGTCGGCGTCCATTATGGAGTTTTCTTTTGATGTTCATACCAGTTGTTGGGGCTGTACTGGCTTTGGGACGGTTTCTGAAAAACAGTGGTCCTCAGATTGCACTGGGTATCGCCTTATGGTCTGCGCCCGCAATTACATATGAAAGTCGAGGATTGGAAAGATTGGTGATTTTTGCAATCCTCGCAGTACTTCTTTGGGCGACGCTAAGTTTTGTACCGCCATTTAGGTTGAACCCGTCACTGACTTCGATCGCTGTGATCGCTTTGCCAACAATTTTATTTGTGCTGATTGTGTCGATCTTCGCTCCGTTCATCAGTTCTTCTGCTGACGTTGATCTCGACTACGCCGACGACGGCTACGACCCACTCGGCGGCGACAACTGGGGGCCCGATACCGAGTATGCGACTTCTGATACTGCTCCGTGGTCTCCAATTGATGGCTATACCACTAGCGACATTGAGCCGCTTGCATCACCCTCGTACGGGCAACAGTCGCTTTTGCCAGGCGGTTCTCAAGAAGTTGTGTTCCCGAGCGATTTTTACAACGCGGCAGACTCAGACATCGGCGGAGCCGTCGAGTCGACGCACAACCTTGACGTGTCAGAAGTTCGTTTTGACCAGTTCGATAACACAATGAGTGTTAACACTAGCGAGGGCGATTTTTCACTCAGATACAGTGAAATCACCGGACGCCTTTCCGGCCAACTCGTGGACGGTGGATCTCTCGAAGTCTGGACGGATGACGTTACTGGAGTGATTCAAGTCTCCCAAAATGCAGAAATACAATCCTTTCGCCATGAAGCAATCACGGATAGTTGGGTCTCCGTCGGGGAGGACGGTGTACACCGTATTGATTCTGATCCGATCACGGGTGAAATGCGTGTTCACACTCCGCAAGGTACTTCCAAATTCCGTCTTGATCCGTTCTCAAATCGCATACTTCCGTCATGATGTGAAGATCTACCGGAACCCTTCGCCTGGAGTCCCCCGAAAAGTGGGCACATGTAATGATTTCCAATCAAACAGGTCGATGAGCTTGGCCACATGCGACAGTCGATCATTTAGGTCTTCGGCGTTAAGGTCGTACAGCGACTGCAGCAGTGGCGTCCACGTGCGCTTCCTGAACGCTTTCTTGATCTCGCGCTCAAGCTCACGTGAAAACGGTGGCCCAACTGTTTGGCCTCGAATACTTGCGATCTGGAGCGCCAAGACTGGGTCCGCCTTAGACCTTTCAACGTCCAGAACGAGTTCCTCAAGCGCTTGCCCAAGAAGTCCCGCTGTCAGAGGTCGCTCAAATTCGGTCGCCGGAAGCGAGAAAGCCATAACCCAGTCTGTAATTACGGAAAAAAACTCGGGCTGCCCAATGAAACTCGAGGGCGATTTCCAAACACGATTCAACAGCTGCTCTAGTGCGTCCTCGTGTGTTTCTTCAAGAAAGGTAGAAACGACCTCCAGATTTCTGTTGTGAATTGGAATCAACCCGAGAAATGGCTCCAGATGGTCAGCGTGATACTCCAGGGGAGTTCTCCAAAGGACCTCGATGGCATAAACCAAATCTGCCACTGCCTCGATAGCGAGCGAACTGAAGTAACGAGTCCCGATTTCAAGGAGAGTGCTTCCACGCTGTTCACTCAACTTTTGGATCCGTTGACCATCGCGCGCGTAGGTGGCCAAAACGCCACACGCGGCAATAAATTGGTCGGAGATAACCTTGGGGTTGGTGGATGGAATCCAATCCCTGGAGCCCGATAAGCCCGACATGGTGCAATTACCTTCGACCGAGTCGATCTGCTTCAGACACCGGATCCCAGTCCACAACTGGCCAACCAACCCGCTTCTGGAACCTCGCAATAATCTCTATAGACGGCCGATATTGCCTCTGTGCGAAGTGCTTGATCGCGGCAATGTCCTCGGCCCTATACTTACCTTTTGAAGCACGTTTATCCGCCTTCTTCATCGCTTTAAGATCAAAACGACCCTGGGAAGCTAATAAGTTTCCCAGAATCCCCGGAGACGCAAGGGTCTGTCCGACCTGCGATTTGAAAGTGCTAATCCTCGCGTCAAGTTCCTGGGAGGTGAAAGAGACCAATGGTTGTCCGCCTAACAAAAAGGTTGCGATGTGGTTCAGCACAGTATTCCGATTCTGTTCGTCGTTAAGAAAATCTGATCCATTTGCGCTAGCCCGCTCCACGAGATGCCATATTGCCTGATCAATGATCGGACTCAGGTTGGACTTAACGAAGGACTCAACATCGCTGTCAGAACTCCCGTCACCCATCAGAATTCTGCCTAGCAATTTCACACCTATGGAATCGCGAGGATCTTTCCGCATCGCCTTTGTGTCAGCCACTGAAAGAGATCGGAGTGTCTCAAAGCTTGGGCCTCGATTCTTGTTTAGATTCTCTCTTAGCCAAACTCCTGCCGCAATTACCTCATTGAGTTCGGCGGGCTCCTTCTGGCTTATGTTTCCCGTCTTGCTGAGAAACGGATACAAAACCTTGACGACCTGATCAAAATCGTAAATCTCGCCCGGCATTGTGTCCTCTTTTCGCATCGAAATTAACAATTTCATTTCAATCATTAGCTGGATTAGACGAATACAACAACAGTACCAAGTTGGGCGTGCGCCCTTTGCACCCTCTTGGAGCACCGTCGGGTCCCTGGAGTCAAAACAGACCGAGGAAGTTTCCGTGGCTCAGCATAATGATTATGGATCGTGGGTTTTCCGTTTCTGCATGGCCAAGAATTAGGTGCAGGCTCGTTTCACCAGTCCCGCGGCGATTTTTGGAGGCATGGGTATCTGGGCCCACGTCGATTTCTTCTTGATCGCTTTGCGAAAAGTTCCTGATCGACGAGGTAAACCCCTTTCCTGATTTGCACAGTGGCGACGCTAGGATCGCCTGCACATAACTCGGGCTGTGGCGCAGCTTGGTAGCGCGCTTGACTGGGGGTCAAGAGGTCGCAGGTTCAAATCCTGTCAGCCCGACACAATGACGGCAGGCTCCGGTAA
>CAMDER010000069.1 GCA_945896935.1 Bifidobacterium breve
ACGATGTAGGGGTCGGTGCGGGCGGGATCGAGTCCGTAATGTGCGATCGCGCCTTCAACGACGTCGGCGCCAACAGATCCCGATTGCGCCAAGCTCGCTAACACGGCAACCACGATATTGGGCATATCAACTTCGAAGTGAGCGCGTAAGGCTTCACGAGTATCGCTACGACCCATGCCATCGGTTCCGAGTGCTGTGAACAATCGACCCGGAACAAAACGAGCGATCTGCTCGGGAACGATCTTCATGAAATCGGTGACAGCCACAATTGGATCGGTCGACCCACCAAGCAACGAGGTCACGCGAGCAACTTTGTCGGGGTGACTGGGATGCAAACGATTATCGCGCTCGACAGCTAGAGCATCTTCACGCAATGCCTTATACGAAGTAGCCGACCACAACTCGACGCCAACATTAAATCGTGTCTTCAGTTCTTCGGCAGCAGCGATTGCTGCACCTTCTGCTGATCCACTAAACAACACAGTCGCGTTGAGTTTGATACTGCTGTCAGTCGGCGCGGCCTGCCATTTGTACAAGCCAGACACGATGTGGGCATCGGTAACGCCAGCGGGACGCGCTGGCATGATGTAGTTCTCGTTGTACAACGTGAGGTAATAGAAAACATCGGGGTCGAGTTCGCCGTTGGGTCCTTTGGCATCGCCGTACATGCGATTGAGACCATGCTTAACAATTGCGGCGACTTCGTAGGCAAAGGCTGGGTCATACGACTGACAAGCCGGCACTGTTGAAGCCAAGACCAAACTGTGTCCGTCTTGGTGTTGTAGTCCTTCGCCCATCAACGTGGTGCGACCAGCAGTTGCTCCTAACAAGAAACCACGGGTGCGACTGTCGGCAGCTTGCCAAATCAGGTCACCAACGCGCTGGAAACCAAACATTGAGTAGAACGTGTAAAACGGAACTGACGGAACGCCTCGTGTCGCATAAGAAGTTCCGGCAGCGATGAAACTACTCATCGCACCGGCTTCGGTGATTCCTTCTTCAAGAATTTGTCCATCTGAAGATTCGGTATACGACAGCAACATGTCATGGTCGACCGGTTCGTACTTCTGACCTTGTGACGCGTAGATCTTGAGTTCTCTAAACAAAGAGTCCATGCCAAAGGTGCGCGCCTCATCGGGGATGATCGGCACAACGCGTGAACCAAATTTTTCATCGCGCGCCAAGTTGCGCAGCAGGCGCGTGAATCCCATGGTGGTGCTCACCGATTGTTCGCCCGAGCCACCATCGAGTTCGCTGAACACCGTGTCGGCAGGAAGTTCAAGCGGACGACGAGCACGCACGACGCGCTTGGGAATGGATCCGCCCAATGCCCGGCGCCGCTCCATGAGGTACTGATATTCAACTGAACCCTCGCTCGGACGGAAGTACGGCGGAACGTCACCCTCAAGTGCTGAATCGGGGATCTCATCATTGAGATGTAAACGATCACGAAGAGTGCGAATTTGTTCAGCATTCATCTTCTTGATTTGGTGAGTTGCGTTACGGCCTTCGATGTCGGGACCAAGTGTCCAGCCTTTGACGGTCTTGCACAGAATTGCGGTGGGTCGTCCACTGCCAAGGTTCTGCGCCGCAGCACGATAAGCGGCGTACAGCTTGCGATAATCGTGACCACCACGAGGAAGCGTGCTGAGGTCGTCGTCGCTTAAGTGCGCAACCATCTGACGTAGGCGGGGGTCGGGTCCGAAGAAGTTTTCGCGAATGTAGTTGCCGTCTTCGATCGTGTACCGCTGGAATTCGCCGTCAACAGTTGAATTCATCTGATTGAGCAACACGCCGTCTTTGTCTTGCGCGAGTAAGTTGTCCCACTTCGAGCCCCAAATAACTTTGATGACGTTCCATCCAGCACCCCGGAAAACTGCTTCGAGTTCTTGAATGATTTTGCCGTTGCCGCGCACTGGCCCGTCGAGACGCTGCAAGTTGCAGTTAACGACAAACACCAAGTTGTCGAGTTGTTCGCGCGAAGCCAATGACAAAGCACCAAGAGTTTCGGGTTCATCGGTTTCGCCGTCACCGAGATAAGCCCACACGCGACTGTTGCTGGTGTCATCAAGGTGACGATTCATCAGATAGCGGTTGAAGCGGGCGTGATAAATCGCGCTAATGGGTCCGAGACCCATGCTGACGGTGGGATGTTCCCAGAACTCGGGCATGAGGCGGGGGTGCGGATAACTCGAAAGACCCTGACCTGGTCGGGCGAGTTCGCGACGGAAGTGATCGAGGTCGTTTTCGCTTAAGCGACCTTCAAGAAATGCACGCGCGTAAATTCCGGGAGCAGCGTGGCCTTGGAAATAAATATGATCACCAGCATTGCCGTCATCTTTGCCGCGGAAGAAGTGATTGAAGCCAATTTCGTAGAGGCTTGCCGAGCTAGCAAATGTTGAGAGGTGTCCGCCAATACCTTCAGCGTGTTTGTTGGCGCGCACCACCATGGCCGCGGCATTCCAACGAATGAACGCGCGAATGCGACGTTCGATGTGTTCGTCGCCGGGGAACCACGGCTCGTGTTCGCGTGGGATGGTGTTCACATACGGAGTTGAAACTGTGGCGGGGAAACTAACTTGGCTCTGCTGAGCTTTTTCGAGAAGTCGCGATAACAAATAACGCGCGCGTACCTTGCCATGTACATCAATCACCGCGTCAAGCGAGTCGAGCCATTCTTGAGTTTCGCCAGGATCGGTGTCGGGAAGTTGGTGGACTGAACCATCAAAGAGCATGGGGACAGTCTCGCAGAGTTACCGATTGGTAGGGGTTCTGGCTATGACACAACTGGCTATGGCTCAATGTGTCCCGATAATGAGTCAGTGAATGTGCGAATATGTACGACTTATGAGTCATCCAACTGATCCGGCGACTATTGAACGCGCATTAGTTGTGTATACCGATGGGGCTTGCAGCGGCAACCCTGGTCCTGGGGGATGGGCATGGGCGCTGGCGCCATCTGGCGAACGCACCGGTTCGGGTGGTGAGCCCACGACGACCAACCAACGCATGGAACTTACGGCAGCATTCGAAGCACTGAAGACCAATGTGCCGATCGCTCAGGCCGAAATGAAGCGCTTGATCATTGTGAGTGATTCGACGTACGTCGTGAACTGCTTTAAAGATCGCTGGTGGGTGAAGTGGAAAGCCAACGGTTGGCGCAACGCCAAAAAAGAACCAGTGGCCAATGACGATCTGTGGAAACCATTCATTGAGTTCTACGAAAGTTTGCCGATACCTGAGCGCCCAGACTTTCAATGGGTGAAAGGTCATAGCGGCGACCCGATGAACGATTTGGTTGATCAGATCGCGGTTCAAGCCTGCCCCCGTTGACAGAAAAATAGCCCCTGAACAGGACTTTCCTGTCCAGTGACAGGACTTGAACCGGCTCAATCGGTACGGTTTGAGGGCTCGTGACACCATGAAGAATTTTCGTAAGACTCTCCTTGCCGCCGTGAGCGGAACGCTTGTGGCCTCGACGATGTCGTGGCTGGCCCCCGTGACGCCCGCTCAGGCTGCGCCTGGAGACCCCAACGTTGGATTGGCAATTGTGATTGAAGGCCAGGGCAACGGCCATGGACGAGGTCTGAGTCAGTACGGAGCAGTGGGTTGGTCGACCATCTACGGAAAAGACTGGACCTGGATTCTTGATCACTACTACGGCGACACCGCGATGGGCGCCGTTGCGGTCGGTACTCGCATGTCAGTTCGGTTGACAGCTCAAGATGATCTGCAGACTGCGGTGATTGCGGCGGGTGGGAACGCGTATTGGGTTGGCGGGACGCCGGGTTATTTCACGTCAATGGTGGCGCGTGAAACTGCATCGGCAAATGGCCAGTACACATATCAGGTGTGGGGCAAGACGGGGACAGCCGAATGTCCGGCGTCGAATGATTCGTTAGCAAGTTGGGTCAGTCTTGGACCAGTGACGACCGCCGCTGGGCTTGCTTCGGTGACATTCTCGGTGACGGGTGCAGATGATCCAGCAACTCCCGCCGCTTCACTGTTGGGTGTCTGTGATGCGACTGGTGCAGTGCGTCATTATCGCGGAAACATTTTTGCGTCGAACGGAACGTCGGGCGAAAATCGCACGATGAACGACGTTGAAATTGAATCGTATGTTCGCGGTGTTATTCCGCGTGAGTCGCCGGCATCGTGGGCCGATCGTGGCAACGGCACCGGAATCAATGCCCTGAAGGCACAAGCAGTTGCGGCACGTTCGTACGGTCTTGCGCAGGGTGGTGGTATCACGAATCGTCGTTATACATATGCAAAAACTTGTGACACGACTAATTGTCAGGTGTATGGCGGAGCTGGAACACGAACATCGGCGACGGGCAGTGTGTCGGCTATTGAAGATTCGAGAAGCGACCGCGCTGTGGCTGAAACAGCACTCATGATTCGAGTTCGTGCTGCGACACCATTGGTTCCGGTCTCAACCGAATTCTCATCATCAAATGGTGATCGCACTGCGGGTGTGAACTTTCCTGCTGTTGATGATGCCGGTGACAAAATTGATTACAACCCGTATAGCCGGTGGACGCGAGTTTTAGATCTTGAGTCATTTGCTGCGCGCTTTGGATTGGCAACGATTACAAAGATTGAAACGTCAATAGACCCGGCGGTTTCTGTCGGTACATTTGGCGTGACCCCAGCGTGGGCTGTTCGTTTTAGGTTCTATAACGGAACGCAATCGGTTTATGTGAGGGCATCTGAAATTAAATCGGCTTACGACTTGCCGTCACCCTCTATTTCGGCGCGCATCATTAAGCGAGACTTATCAAGCAATGACGACTTTGTATTCATCGCCGACTCAGTCGGTGCCAGCGTCGCCGACAATGCTGGTGCGGGCGAACTACCAACACTTTTGCGCCGAGTATTCAATTCAGATTCATACAGCACGCAGGAATATCGCTGCACTGTTGGTAATTGTCCGCCAGCTAGCCAAGATGGATTGGCGGTCGCGAATGCACTCACGGGTACTCCCGACTTGGCGATAGTTGAACTCGGTTACAACGACAGTCAGTCAACATTGGGTGGCGAAATTGATCAGATGATGACGGCGCTCGTTGCTAAAGGTGTTCGCTATGTCGGTTGGGTGAATATGTCTGAACGTCGAAAAGTCAATGGGGTGTCGTCTTTTGCCACTGGAAATCGCGCATTAGTTGCGGCAACTTTACGTTGGCCGCAATTACGTGTTCTTGATTGGGACGGCTACACGATGTGCGGTCCTCGTGATCGCTGGTTCTCTGACAGCGTTCATCTCAATACAACTGGACAAGCCGAATTCGCCTTGTGGTTGCGCGATCGGGCTCTAGAACTTGGAACGGGTTCGGTGTCATCGCCGAAATGTTTTGTCCAAGTTGAGCCAGGTGTTGATTTACAAGTGCCCGTGCTCGGAGTTTCGGGAATCCCGTTGACTGGGGTGACCGCAGTGAGTTTGAACTTGACCGCCGTCGGACCAACGGCCGAGGGGTACGTCACGGTCTGGCCGTGTGGAAGTACCAAGCCGGGTACCTCAAATGTGAACTTCGTGAAAGACCAAATCGTTCCGAATGCGGTCATTGCTCCGGTCGATTCAACGGGCAAAGTGTGCATCGCCTCATCGGTGGCCTCGCACGTTGTTGTTGACATCAATGGGTGGTTCGGTTCGACATCAGGGCTGACTGCACTTACACCAGTGCGAGTTTTCGACACGCGTAGCGGAACCGGAGGCGTGCCGGTCGGAAAAGTTGGTGCTCTCGATGGCAGCGGATCTGCACTAGAAGTTTCGGTGTTGTCAGCGATCGGTCAATCCGTTGGTGCGGTTTCTGCGGTATCGCTGAATGTCACCGCAACAGGGACGAGTGCTTCAAAATATGGTGGGTATGTCACGGCATATCCATGTGGATCTCAACCGAATGCATCGAACCTCAACTTTGTTTCAAATCAAACTGTGCCAAACGCAGTCATCGTTCCGGTCTCGGCTATTGGCACAGTTTGTTTCTACGTGTACGGACAAGCTGACTTAATCGCCGATGTGAACGGATGGTTCGCTGGCGGTTCAGGATTTAATTCACTCACACCAACTCGCGTCTTTGATACACGTTCAGGTAGCGGCGGTGTGCCCGTTGCCAAAGTGGGTGCGCTCGATGGATCTGGAGTTCCACTCAGAGTGCAAGTTGCTGGAACGAACGGGGTTCCTCCGTTAGGTGCGGCGGCGGTCATGATGAATGTGACGGTTGATGCGACAACAGCACCGCCTGTTGGTGGTTACGTGACGGCATATCCGTGTGACGCGACTCCGCCGAACTCATCAAATATCAACTTTGTGAGTGGACAGACGATTGCGAACTCGGTTGTTGCGCCGCTGTCGGTGAATGGTGAAGTGTGTTTCTATGTGTACGGCCAAGCCCACGTTTTGGCCGATATCACTGGTTGGTTGGCAGCTGGCTCAACGGTTTATACCGCGATGACTCCGGTTCGATTCTCTGATACGCGCTCGGGTCTTGGACCAATCCCCGGCCGTTAAATTCTGTGAAATAAGGTCTTACTGTCTAGCCTGCAGGTATGGATATCAACGGAGCAAGCGCAATTGTCACTGGTGGGGCATCCGGCATCGGAGCCGCCACCGCTCGTCTTCTCGCCGCAAAGGGAGCCAAGGTCGTCATCGCCGACCTGCAGGCCGACAAGGGTGAGGCTTTGGCCAAAGAAATTGGCGGAGCATTCTGCAAGGTTGACGTCACCAAGACCGAAGACATCATCAACGCCATTGAAATGGCCAAGGACATGGGACCACTGCGCGTGCTCGTGAACTCGGCTGGTATCGGTTGGGCTCAGCGCACCGTTGGCAAAGACGGTTCGTACGATTCGGCTGCCAACCTTGATGCTTACAAGAAGGTCATCGCAATCAACTTGGTCGGAACCTTCGACTGCATCCGTTTGGCTGCAACAGCCATGAGTGTTACCGAGCCGTTGAATGATGGCGAGCGCGGTGCAATCGTGAACATCGCATCAGTTGCTGCATTCGATGGTCAGATTGGTCAGGCTGCGTACTCGTCATCAAAGGGTGGCGTTGTCGGAATGACATTGCCGATTGCTCGTGACCTGGCGGCAGTTGGCGTGCGCGTCAACACAGTTGCTCCTGGTCTCATCAACACACCGATCTACGGCGAAGGTGAAGGCAGCGAGCAGTTCAAAGAGAAGCTTCAGACTGGTGTGTTGTTCCCGAACCGTTTGGGTTACGGCACCGAGTTGGCTTCAATGGTCGTTGAGTGCGTGACCAATAGCTACATGAATGCCGAAACCATCCGCGTGGATGGTGGCATCCGCATGCCACCCAAGTGATTTCGTGAAACTGGTGTCGTTTTATTCGGCATAGCCAAATAAAACGACACCAGAAGCACAAGGGACTATTCGGGGATGATTGCTCCGGTGATGATTGCACCAGTGAGAATGACGCCAGTCATGTTTGCACCGGTGAAATCGGCGTAAGTCAAATTGGCATCGGTGAAGTCAACATTGGTGAGATCGGCGCCAGTTAAGACTGCATCGGAGAAGGTGGCACCAGTGAAGTTTGCGCCGATAAGCGATGCGCCATCAAGCTGAGCCTTGCGGAAACTTGCGCCTTGTCCTTGTGCATCGGCCAAATTCGCATTGGAGAGAATTGCGGCTGAGAAATTGGCGTCGGTCAAGGTTGCGCCGCTCAAGTCGGCGCCGCTCAAGTCAGCGAAAGAAAAGCCTGTCTCGGTCAAGTTGGCTTTCGAAAGATTTGCTGCAGTCATTGTTGCCGAACCGAAAAATGACTGAGTTAAATCTGAACCCGACAAGTTCACTTCGGTCATGTCTTCGCCCTTGAAGTTCATGTCGATGAAGCTGCTGTTGGACAGATCTTGACCTGCAAAGTCGGCGGGCATGGAATCTTCAGCAGCTTCACTGGTCATGGGAGCTGATTCGGTTGAAGGAGTTGATGATTCTTCTGAATCTTCACCACCACAACTGGCCAGAACGAGCAGAGATAGCAAAGCGGTTGATGTGAGTTTTTTCGTGATGTTTTTCATGATTGTTTTACCGTAGTAAAGAACCTGGTATTTAACACCCGTAAAAAGTGTGACACGAACCACTAAAGATTAAACTCAGGCATGCTGTGAAGGCTTTTACGTCGTGTAATCAGCATTGATGCGTACGTAGCCATCAGTGAGATCGCAACCCCACACGGTGCTCGTTGCTTGGCCAGTTTGTAATGACACATGAACACGCACTTCATTGCCACGCATGTAATTGCTGAGTTGCTCGAGTCCAGATTCGTCAACCGCAATGGGGTACACCTCTTGATCACCGAATCGGATGATCACTTTGTTTTGATCGATGTCGGTGTACTGACTGCATTTTCCGATTGCCATCGCAACGCGACCCCAATTGGGATCGGCGCCATGAACGGCGGTCTTTACTAGAGGAGAATTGACAATCGCTTTAGCGACAGTCTTGGCTTGTTCGCCATCACGGGCTTGATCGACGCACACTTCGATCAGGGTTTCGGCACCTTCGCCATCGCGTGCAACTTGTTTGGTGAGCGATTGCGTTACTTGTTCGAGCGCAACTTCGAGTTCGGCCAGATATACCGAGCCGGCAGCGCCGCTGGCCAAAACGATTGCGGTGTCAGACGTTGACGTGTCGGTATCGATCGATACGCAATTGAAGGTGCGGTCGATCACGCGGCGCCAGATTACATCAAGTGCATCGCCCTCAACATTGGCATCGGTGAACGCCATGGTGATGAGGGTCGCCATGTTGGGCTCGATCATTCCGACACCCTTGGCAACACCAACGACGCGTGCTGGGCCAGAACCAATTGTGGCTTCAGCAATCTTGTGCACG
>CAMDER010000070.1 GCA_945896935.1 Bifidobacterium breve
CTTGAGCACCTGGTATTGACCACTGTCCATTGATCACATAAGTCGGGACGCCAGTAATTCCGTGAGATACGGCAGTCGCTAATTCTTCGGCAACCTCGCCCTTTCCGGCGTCGCTCGCGAAGAAGGATCGTAAGAATTCAGCGAACTCGATGTCATCAGTTTCGTGAGGAACCGTGCGAACTCCAATGATGATCAGTTGTTCCGAATCTCCGACGTTTACTCCATCGGTGAAGTAGGCCTTCAACAAGGCTTCTTTAAGGCTTGATTGCACTTGAAAATCATGGTTGACGCCGGTCCACCACATCAATCGATGAGCAAGGATTGTGTTTGATCGTTGTCCGATATCCATGCGAAATTCGATGCCGTCTTCTGCCGCGGTTTCTGTGAGTTGTGCAATTATCTTGTCGGCACGTTCGGCACCGCCAAACTTTTTCGCATACACCTCACGGACTGGTGCCGATGAGTTGGTAGGTGCGGTGGGGTCAAGTTGATAGGCGCGGTAGATGATCTCGATGGGCTGGGAGATGGCATCTGGGCCAGTCGTTACCTTTTCAAGGGCTGTCTCAAAGCGGCGCTTTCCAATGAAGCACCACGGGCACACCACATCGGACCAGATTTCGATTCGCATGTTCGTACCTTAGATGGTCACAAGCCAGATTTGCTCGTAGCGTAGGCACCGTGGACAGCGATCTTTTAGGTGGGCGCTTGGCCGGTCGGCCTTCTGAAGATGTTCAAGCGACCTTTTGCGCTGTCCTCGTCGATGAATGGGTGGCGCAGGGCGTACGGCATGCTGTGATCGCCCCAGGCTCACGATCGACGCCTCTTGCTCTAGCACTCACTAACCGCTCCGAAATGCATATTGAAGTGTTCCACGATGAACGCTCGGCAGCGTTTGCTGCCTTGGGTGTTGGTCTAGCAATCCAACAACCTGCCATTTTGCTGTGTACATCAGGAACCGCTGCCGCGCACTTTTACGCGGCCATCATTGAGGCAGATTTGTCTCATGTGCCGATGTTGGTCGTCACCGCTGATCGACCTCCTGAATTAAAAGATGTCGGTGCGCCTCAAACAATCGATCAAACGAAAATGTATGGCGACACGGTTCGTTGGTTTCATGATCCAGGAGTTGCCGATGTTGCGGCTAGTTATTCGTGGCGATCACTCGCGCGACAAAGTATTGCCTATTGCCTCGGAGTTTCTCCGGGACCAGTTCATCTCAACCTCCCATTTCGCGAACCACTCGTTGGCACAGCAGCAGATCTGCCCAGTTCATCTTTGAGTCGTCATCAGATGACTGGCAATCTTGAATTGAGTCAGGCAAATTATGAAAGCGTGGCGTCAAACTTGAACACACAGCATGGTTTGATCATTGCTGGGCGAGGCTGCGGAAGTGCTTCTGAAATTTCACGGTTGGCAAGTTCGCTGAATTGGCCAGTACTCGCCGATTCTCGGTCGGGATGCCAAGGAATACCGGAAGCAGTTTCATATTTTGATTCTGTTCTTCGTTGCGAAGAGTTTATTTCAGGGAATCAGCCCACAGTTGTTTTGCGTTTGGGTGAGTCGCCGAGTTCTAAGGTTCTGAGCCAATTCGTCACCAAGTCAAGGGCTACCCAAGTACATGTCAGTGCTTTTGCGTCTACTGCTGATGCTGATCATCGGGTTTCTCTGCATATTTCGAGTGACCCGACAATATTTTGTCGTGAAGTGCAGAAGTTTGTGAAGCCGAATAGTGATTCAGGTTTTCTAGTCAAATGGTTGAGTGCTAATCGGGCAGCCGGAACAACTATTGAGAAATATTTTGGCGATGCAGATTCGAACCTTCTTGCTCCGCGTGTAGCCCGATTGGTGGCGCAGAGCCTGAGAGAAGAGAACAACCTTGTTGTTTCATCGTCGATGCCGGTGCGCGATTTAGAATGGTTCGGCGGGGATTGTTCACGTTTCAACGTGTTTTCGAATCGCGGCGCCAATGGAATTGACGGAGTCGTTGCTACGGCTATTGGAGTCGCAGTTGCCACTCGGCAAAAAACCGCAGTCTTAATTGGTGATATTGCACTGTTACACGACTCATCTAGCTTGACCGACCTCAATCGGCGAGGCGTTGATTTGAAGATTGTTGTGACCGACAATGACGGCGGCGGAATCTTTCATTATTTGCCTCAGGCGAAGTCGGTCAATGCTGAAACATTTGAGATGTTGTTTGGTACGCCGCACGGGACAGATATTTTGCAGTTGGCCAAGGCTCACCATCTATCTACGTACGATTGTCAATCGGCGTCTGAACTGAAGAATGCGCTCGCTTCACCTGAAACATGCGTGATCCGAGTGCTGACCGATCGTAATAACGAGGTTTCGACGCATCAAGAAGTTAATGACTTGATCGCAGTGGCGATCAACGGAATCTAAACAATTTAGGGTCGTACTATCGCTGACAACATGGCTTGAAACTTGGCTTGAGTTTCGGCCAATTCGGAGTTGGGATCTGAGGCCGCAACGATTCCGCCTCCGGCGATCAGTCGAGCAGTCTTTCGATCGTCTGATAGTTCGGCGCATCGAATGGCAACTGCCATAGTTCCGTTGCCATGGGCATCGACCCAGCCAACTGCTCCGCCATAATTTTTACGATCAAAGCCTTCGAGTCGGTCAATAATTTCTAGGGCCTCTGCTCTGGGATGTCCGCCAAGAGCTGGAGTCGGGCACAACATCCTCGCAAGTTCGAGTAACGGGGGATGGTCTTCCGATAGATGGCCTTCAATCAAGGTGCCGAGATGTTGAACATTGGCAACTTGAATGACCGAAGGCTCAGGTTCCCAATCCAAATACGAACAGTACGGCAGCAACATGTCATGAATGACGTCAATGACAACTCGGTGTTCAACCTGATCTTTCATACTTGAGATGAGTTTGCGGGCGAGTTCGTGATCGGTGATTGGATCACCAGTACGTGGAGTGGTTCCGGCCAACGGGTGCGAGCGAATGGTTTGTCCTGATACTTCAATCAACAACTCGGGCGACGCACCAATAAATCCGTTCATTGAATATCGGTAGCTATTACCAAACGTTGATCTCAACCTCTGTAAAACCGCATGAACATCGATTGGTTGTTGGGCCTCTACGAGTATTTCGCGAGCGATCACGGCTTTGGTGATTCTTCCTTCACGCACCGCATCACGGGCACGCGCAACTGCTTGTAGGTAATTCTCAATTGGGGTAAGCGGGCGAACGGTAAATGTATTTGTCGTCGCTAACGGAGGTTGAGAAATTTCCAGGTTGACCGATGCGTCGTCAATCGTTGTTAACCAACAATTACCTTTGTCATCTTTGCCAACAACTTGTTTTGGAATAAAGAAATTGCCAGCAGAATAAGTGTCAAAAGGAAGAATGCCCATCGCAATCGGGGCAACATCAAAATTGGTGTGATTGTGATGTTGAATTGCTGACAGGGTCTCTTGTACTTCTGAGAATGCAACACGTGTAGCAATTCCACGCCCGGCGTAACCGACGCCACTTCGTACGAAAAGATAGCCGTCGCTTCCAGCGACATCATTCAGATCAACTGATGAATCGAATTCAATGGTTGTGGCAATCACGGATCATTGATCCCTTGTACCAAGCATCAGTTGCGTGATCCCGCCAGAGAGTTGATGATGAGTGGCATCGGAAAATCCCGCCTCTTGTAATACCCGGAGCATTTCGTCACGGGGTGGAAGGTAGGCCACACTTTTCGGCAAATATCGGTAGGCCGCAGGATCAGATAGCCAGCCACCGATCTTGGGAACGATTTTTCCGAAATAAATTCCGTTGCCGAAACGAATGAGACGGTTATGCGGTACTCCAACGTCAAGTAAAGCGATCCTGCCGCCAGGTCGTACCACACGACCCAATTCGTTGAAAAAGGCCGAGAGGTCAACCAGATTTCGCAGGGCAAAACCGCACGTGGCGCCGTCAACGCTGTGATCGCCGATGGGAAGATTCAAAATATCGGCTTGCGATCGCGGTGAGCCCGAGCGATCGGCGGCCAGCATTCCAAATGACAGGTCCATCGACAAAGGGCGAATACCCACCCGACGAAGATCGATGCACAGGTCGCCCGTCCCGCTTGCGAGGTCGAGAACAGTGCTGCCTTGGGGAAGGTTGAGAAGTCGAACTGCTTTGCGACGCCAACGAGTGTCAAGGCGGAAGGTCATGATGCGGTTCACTAGGTCGTAGCGAGGCGCGATTGTGTCAAACATTTCCTGAATCGCACGGACTTTTTCTTGTCCTTGAGGAAGTGTCTCAGTGTCCCAAGAAGGCACCGATGGGCGTTCGCTGGGGTCTTGGGGAGCGGTGTTCACACACTTAGGCTAAACGGCTTTTCGGCTCGATGGGGATTTCGGAGTCGCCGACTTTGGTCACGATCGGGCAAGATGGGACCAGGGTTAATCGCAAACTGTCGAGCACCCGTTCAGATAAACCGATGTATGGGGGTAGGACATGATTGATTTCACTTTGGCACCAGAGCATGAAGCCATTCGCACGAAGGTGCGGGACTTTGTCGAGAATCACGTCAAACCAGCGGTTGAGCCATTTGGACACCGCGATGAGATGGATCCTGAAAAGCATCGTGCGTATGTTGGCGAACTCATTCGTCTGCGCAAATTGGCGGTGAAGGAAGGCCTGTGGTTGCCGCATATGCCCAAAGAGTGGGGCGGAATGGGTCTTGGTCATGTAGCCCTAGCAATGGTTCAGGCCGAAGCCGCAAAGACCCGAGTGGGTCCGTGGGTGCTCAACTGTCAAGCTCCTGATGAAGGAAATATGCACACTTTGGTGCATTGGGCAACGCCCGAACAAAAAGAAAAGTATCTGAAGCCTTTGTGCGACGGTGTTTCGTCGTCATGCTTCGCCATGACCGAGCCAGAGGTTGCTGGATCAGACCCAACGTTGATTCGTACTCACGCAATTAAAGATGGCGATGAATGGATTATTAACGGTCATAAATGGTTTATCTCTGGTGCCAACAGCGCCAAGTTCGCGATTTTGATTGCACGAACTGAAATTGATGTGCCTGAAGGTTCACGCGGTGCCAACACCGCCTTCATCATCGATCTTCCTCAACTCGGTTGGAATAATGTGCGTGAAATTGAAACAATGCATGGACCAGGTGGTCACAGCGAGATCGTGATTGAAGACCTACGAGTTCATGACTCGCAAATTTTGGGTGGACGTGGAAACGGACACCGCCTCGGTCAATACCGACTCGGACCGGCCCGTTTGGCGCACTGTATGCGTTGGATTGCCCAGGCAGAAACTGCTCTTGACATGATGGTCGATCGCTCGTTGAAGCGTTACTCCCATGGATCATTCTTGGCTGAAAAGCAAGGTATCCAATGGATGATCGCCGATTCGGCCATGGAGATTTATCAGTGCAAGCTGATGATTTTGCACGCGGCATTCAAAATTGATCGTGGGGATGATTTCCGTACTGAAGTTTCGATGGCAAAGCATTTCGTCGCGAACAGCTTGAATAGAATTATTGATCGTGCAATTCAGGTTCATGGTGCACTGGGTTATTCAACAGACACGCCTTTGGCCAACATGATGCAGCATGCCCGTTGGGCTCGGTTTGCCGATGGTGCTGACGAAATTCACCAGATGCGCATTGCCGAAAACACCATCAAGGCCTTCACCGATCACGGAACAACGCGTACTGCAACAGGTGATTTGCCGATCTGATCTTTAGTGATCAGTTGCTGGATTCGCAATTGACTTAGCCCAGCGATAGTCGGCCTTACCTGATGGCGAACGGACGATGTGATCGACGTATACGAAATCTTTCGGGAGTTTGTAACGGGCGATATGTTTGGCGGCCTCGTCAATTAGTTCTTCGTTCGACGTTGGTGTGCTCTCGCGTAGATGCACGATCGCAACAACCTCGTTACCCCAACGTTCACTTGGTCGACCGGTGACGACGCAATCCAATACTGCGGGGTGGGCTTTCACCGCCATTTCAACTTCTTCGGCAAAGATCTTTTCGCCACCCGAGTTAATCGTGACCGAGTCACGACCCCGCATTTCAACAAGTCCATCCGACGTCAGCACGGCTCGGTCTCCAGGAACGACGTAGCGAACTCCGTCGATGACTGGATAGGTCTTTGAAGTCTTCACGGAGTCGCCAAGATAGCCAAGAGCTAAACGACCGCTCTTGGCTAACCAACCTGCTTCGGGATGTCCAGATTCGGTGTGGCCTGGTTCAAGTACCTCAGACATATCTTCGGATAAGACATGGTTATTCGGAGACAGCGGAAAGGTTCCAGTTGATGCCCCGCCAACGGCCGACATGTGCGTGAGTTGTCCACCAGCTTCTGAAGAACCCAATCCATCAATGATCATGAGATGCGGTGCGAGTTGAAGCAATTCATTTTTGTAGTGGGCCGAGAGGGCTGCACCACCAGAAATGAGGACCGTCAAACTCGAGATGTCGTAGGTGAGAACCTTGAGTTGATCAATCAGGGGCCGAGCAAAGGCATCGCCGACGATTAATAGAAAATCAATTTTTTCCTGCTCAACCATTGACCAGATGTCATGGGCATCCAAACGTTCAGGAATCGACGGTACGAAGACGGTGCCACCAGCGTTCCAACTACCGAATGCCACCCAATGTCCAGCACCGTGCATAAACGGAGGAGCCACAAGAGCCAAACGGCCTTTGGTTTCGGCTACAAAATCTTCAATCGTTTGGGCAATTCGTGAGCCACCGAAGCACTCGACAAGGGCATCGCCTTGGCGCCACATGACACCTTTAGGCATACCTGTGGTTCCGCCGGTATACAAGATGTACAGATCATCTGCACTCGCTGGTGATGGCTCATCATCGCGCGAACTTTCGAGAGCGTCCTCGTACCAAATCGCGCCAGGCAACAGTGCGTTGTTCGACTCGTCGTGAACCTGCAGCAAAAGAGTCAATTGTGGAGCGTCGGCAAGTACGGATTCGAGAGTAGGTGCAAATATTGAATGGAAAACAATGACTGAAGCGGCCGAATCGTGGAGCAGATAGGTCAATTCTTCGGCGACATATCGATAGTTCACATTGAACGGTGCAACGCGCCCCTTGAAGGCCCCGAGCATGCATTCAAGGTATTCATTTCCGTTGTGTAGATAAATGGCGAGATGATCTTGGCCACTTTCTTGTTGAGCGAGTTGACTTCGTTCGGTATGACATCCATAGCCGCGGTCGTTGAGAAAGTTCGCCAGTCGACGAGTTCTTTCAGTGACTTCTTGCCAGGTAAAACGTCGGTCCCGGAAGACCAAGCAATCTTCATCAGGTCTTGATTTGGCGATGGCTTCGTGGATTTCTCCCACAGTGAATTGCTGCACCGCCAAAACTTAGGGTGTGTGCCAGTCCGATTACGAGTCAAGGTGGAGCCTTTGGGTCGCTATCGTCTATGAAGTGAATCGAGATCAATCGCCGGTTACCGGCAAGTCACCACATGGAGTTGTTTTTGGGGTCTTTATTCCTCAGGGCTGGAAATTGGAATTGGCATCAATTTCTGAACCAGTTGATAAATGGAACAAGACGGTCGAGATAGCAGTTCTCGCTGACGAGTTGGGGTTTGATTCACTGTGGGTGTACGACCACTTCCACAATGTGCCACGACCGGCGCACGAAACAGTTTTTGAATGTTGGTCAACTATTGCCGCTATCAGTCAGCGAACCTCACGTATTCGTTTAGGACAGATGGTGGGTTGCAATAGTTACCGCAACCCTGGATTGCTCGCCAAGATCACTTCGACGCTTGATGTGATTTCTGGAGGCCGACTGGAATGGGGTATCGGCGCTGGGTGGTACGAAAATGAATACCGGGCCTATGGGTATGAGTTCCCAAAACCTAAAGACCGTATTGGCATGTTGCGGGAAAGCGTTGAAATCGTTCGCAGCATGTGGACCGAATCAGAAACGACCTATAAGGGCAAGCACTACGAGGTCTTCCGAGCCAATTGCGATCCTAAGCCGTTACAAAAACCCACCCCACCAATTTGGATCGGCGGCGGCGGCGAACAGTTGACTTTGCGAGTCGTTGCACAATTGGCCGACTGTTCGAACTTTGGTGGGACTCCAGAAGAATGGGCGCGCAAACGAGAAACTTTGCTCGGTCATTGTCAGGTTGTCGGACGAGATCCCAGTGAAATTCGCATGACATGGTCGCCAGAATTATTCATTCGCGAAACAGAGCGTGAACTCATTGAGCAAGCGCCACAGCGAATGTCCGACGAATCGTTCGAAGATTGGCGTCATGGAAATTTGGTCGGAACGCCGGATGAGGTCTCAGAAAAGATCGCGACATATCTGAAAATTGGTTGTAGCGGATTTATCCCGTGGAGCGCTGACTATCCGTCCACCGAATCCATTGAGTTATTTGCCAAAAAGGTAATGGCCAACTTCAAGTAATTTCGTCAGATCAGATATATGAACGGAAAATAATTTCAGCAACGCACGATGGCTTGCTGGCGCCTTGGCATTCAAAAGTGAATTCCATTGTCATCTGAACTCCGTTGGCGATCTCTTCAACTTCGAGCAGTTTGACACCGAGGCGAATCTTCGAGTCGACCGGAACGGGAGAAGGAAAACGGATCTTATTGGCTCCGTAATTCACTCCCATCGAGAATCCTTCAATGCGCACGACGGTGGGGTACAACATCGGTCCGAGGGACAGAGTCAAATAGCCGTGGGCAATGGGACCACCGAATGGACCGCTCTTGGCACGTTCTACGTCAACGTGGATCCACTGGTGGTCTCCGGTCGCTTCGGCAAACTGATTGACGCGCTCTTGGCTGACGTCGAAATACTCGCTATATCCCAGGTGTTCGCCAATAGCTGCT
>CAMDER010000071.1 GCA_945896935.1 Bifidobacterium breve
TTGATTTCTTAAATACACAGGGCTATGACACATCACTCGGTCATATGCACATGTTGGACACCGAACATGAGCGACCGGTCGAACACAGCGTCTCAAGTTTCACTACCGATTGTCTCATTGATTATTTATCCAGTACCGAGGCCAACGAACCCTGGTTTATCCACGCCAGTTATCTTCGTCCTCACCCGCCATATTCAGCGCCCGGTCATTTTGCGCACATGTACGACCCCGCCGATGTTGGTCTTCCTATTGCCCCTGCCGATGGTCGTCACAGATTTCATGATCTGTTGCTGAAGATTCAAACGACGGCGGCACCGGTTGATGAATCAGAGATTCGTCAACTGCGCACTCAGTACTTCGGAATGATTTCTGCCGTTGATGAACAAATGGGCCGACTTTGGCAGACCCTTCGTGATCTCAATCAATGGGACAACACCATCATCGCCGTGACTGCCGATCATGGCGAACAACTAGGTGATCACGGACTCGTGCAAAAAGTGGCTTGGTTCGAAGAAAGTCATCACATACCAATGATTATTCGCGAACCTTCGCGGCCACATGCGCATGGAAATGTGATCACAGAATTCACCGAAAGTGTTGACTTGCTGCCGACGCTTGCACACATCTGGGAGCAATCAATTCCGCTGCAGTGCGATGGGCATTCGCTCATCCCGTTCTTATCTGGAGATGAACCAACCACATGGCGCGAGGGAGCATCATGGGAATTTGATTGGCGTTACGCGCTCATTCCGCACGTGCAAAATCAGTGGCCTTGGGATGAACGACTGAACGAAAGTCATCTTGCAGTTCATCGAACTATCGATACTGCCTACGTGCAATTCGGCGATGGGTCTTCGTTGTGTTTTGATATTGCTGCCGATCCAACATGGCGGACACTTGTCACCGATCCACTACGCATCTTGCATATGGCTCAACGCATGTTGGTGTGGCGCAGTCGGCATGCTGATCGCACACATACTGGACTACTCGTTGAGAATGGTGGTATCGGGCAATGGCCACCAGGAGTTTCGTGGAGACAGGCCGAACAAGGAGAAAACTCATGAACCCAGCGCAGTCTGAACGACACGCACTCTGCAATCTCTTTTTGGAAGTTGGTCCAGACGCACCAACATTGTGTGAAGGCTGGACAACTCGTGATCTTGCCGCCCATATCATCGTACGTGAATCTCGCCCCGACGCCGCTGGTGGAATTCTGATCAAGCCACTTGCTGCATACGGCGAAAAAGTACGCAAAGGTGTTGCTCAACGAGACTGGAAGACATTGGTCGAAGCGATTCGCAATGGACCTCCGCGTCTCTCGCCCATGCGGCTGGCTTTTGTTGATCGACTCACCAACACAGTTGAATTCTTTGTTCACCTTGAGGATGTCCGCCGGGCCCAATCCAATTGGGAGCCACGAACGTTAATCGACGATCTTGAATCGCAGTTGCGTACCTCGATCACCCAAGGGGGCCGACTGTTTGCCCGCAAATCTCCTTGCGGTCTCGTACTGCAGATCACTCAAGGCTCAGCAATCGTTGCTAAAAAGGGTGAGCCCGCCGTGACTGTGACTGGCGAAGTCGGAGAGCTCATCATGTTTGTCTACGGTCGCCAAAACCAGGCGCGCGTCGAGCTCTCGGGTCCAGATGAACTCGTTCAAGCCGTCAGATCAACAGCCTTCGGGGTCTGAGTCAAAGCCAAGACGGTCAAAAGTGGCAAACTCAAGAGTGTGACGCGGGATATCGACAAACTCATTGGCCAAATGACAATTGAGGAAAAGGCACTACTGACGACGGGTGCCACGATGTGGTCAACAAACCCAGTTGAGCGGTTTGACATCCCAGCAGTGACGGTCACTGATGGGCCTGCCGGTGCACGAGGACCCATAACCCCTGGTATCGGAACGCAAGTTGCAACGTTGTGCATTCCTTGTGGATCTGCGCTCGGCGCAACCTTTGACGTCCCCTTACTTGAAGAACTTGGCGTCGCTCTTGGTCATCAAACTCGTTCAAAAGGCGCCCGAGTGTTGCTCGCTCCAACAGTTAACTTGCATCGCTCACCATTGTTTGGTCGAAGTTTCGAGTGTTATTCGGAAGATCCACTTCTCTCAGGGAAACTCGCCGCGTCATTCATTCGCGGAGTGCAATCACGCGGAGTAGCAACCACGGTCAAACACTTCGTTGGTAATGATGCCGAATTTGAACGAATGACCATCAACAGCGTGATTGATCAGCGCACTTTGCGCGAGGTGTACTTGCTTCCCTTTGAGTTAGCGGTTCGCGAAGGTGGATCACTTGGCATTATGACCTCGTATAACCGTATGAACGGTGTGTACTGTGCCGAAAACCGCGAACTCTTACAAGACATCTTGCGCGATGAATGGGGCTTTGAAGGTTTTGTCGTGACCGACTGGTTTGCTGGGTTCACAACTGAGGGTGCGGCGCACGCGGGTCTCGATCTTGAAATGCCAGCCCCACCGCGCGGGTATGGGAAGTTCTTGGCCGAAGCAGTCAATGAAGGTCGGGTTGATGAAGCCGACCTTGATCGTGCCGTACGCACATTGCTCACGACTTTCGAACGACTTGGCGCATTAGATGACGAGCCGCAACCACCCATGGCCATCGACCTTCCCGAACATCGTCAACTCGCCCGACGAGCTGCAATTAGTTCAATGGTCTTGTTGCGCAACGAAAAAGTAAATGAACAGGCGTTGCTGCCACTGAATACCAATGGTTTGAAGTCGGTCGCCGTCATCGGTCCAAACGCTGAACGTACGCGAATCATGGGTGGTGGCTCAGCCGAAGTCATGCCCCATCACCGCACCGCGATCATTGATGTATTGCGCGAGCGCCTCGGTGCAAAAGTCGCGGTTCGTCATGAGGCCGGCGGAAACATTGATAAAACAACACCCACCGTTGATCCACTCATGGTGCGGCGCCCCGATGGAACTCCCGGGTTTGAAGTCCTCGTCTTTGACGGTGATGCATCGAATTACACCGAACTTGCCCGAGTGCATCGACCCGATGGTCGCATTTTGCTGGTCGCTCGTAACGATGCTGGTGTTCCAACTTCTAGTTACCACTTCAATGCAACCGGAATCATCACTGTTGAAACGACTGGTCAATATGTCGTCTCTCTTGTTGAGGTGAGTCCTTGCCGACTACTGCTCGACGGAGAATTGGTTGTTGATGGTGCTTCAACAATTCCCGCACGCGGTCAATCTTTCTTTGGTATGGGCAGTGTCGAATTGACCGCCATCGTCGATCTCGTCGCTGGCCAGCAACATCAACTTGTTCTTGAATGTGATGCAACAAATAAGCAGTGGGCTCACGGCGCCCAAGTTGGTTTGCAGTTCGTCGAACAAGACGATCCTGTACGTCGGGCAGTTGAACTTGCTGCCGAATGCGATATCGCACTTGTTGTGGTTGGCACCACCGACGATTGGGAAAGCGAAGGACACGACCGTGACACCCTCGATCTTCCAGGTCGACAAGTTGAACTGATTCGTGCAGTTGCCGCCGCAAACAAGAAGACCATCGTCCTTGTCAACACCGGAGCGCCTGTCGACATGTCATGGGCCAACGACGTTCCTTCTGTCATGCAAATCTGGTTTGGCGGACAAGAAATGGGACACGCTGTTGTCGATGTACTTCTTGGTGAAGCCGATCCTGGTGGCCGTCTTCCAACCACAATCCCTGAACGCATTGAACACACTCCGGCATTTGGAAACTTCCCGGGAGAACATGGCCAAGTGCGTTACGGCGAAGGAGTCTTCATTGGCTATCGCTGGTATGAGGCTCGTCACTTACCGGTGCGTTTCCCATTTGGACATGGTCTGTCATACACAACATTTGAAATTGGCCAGCCCGATTGCGATGACAATGAAATTTCATCAAGCCAAAAAGTCAAGATTCGAATTCCCGTGACGAATACGGGGGCTCGATCTGGAAGTGAAGTTGTTCAGGTGTATGTTGCACCGCGCAATTCATCAGTTCAACGTCCGAAGAAAGAACTGAAGAATTTTGCCAAGGTGAATTTGAATCCTGGTGAAAGCACCGTGGTCACAATTGAGCTTTCTCCCCGTGACTTTGCTTTTTGGAATCCTGGTGATATCTATCGCTCAGTATTGCGACCACAGGTAACTGGCGAATCTGCCAATATTGCGCTCAATCACCAGGGTTCTTGGCAAGTTGATCCCGGTTTATATGACATCCACATCGGAACTTCATCAGCGCAAATTATTCAGCAAATGGTTATTGCCATTTCTGATGTAGATGAATTGAGTCAATAACAATGATGTTGCTTCGCAGGCTCGATGATTACCAAAGTTGGCAGATTTCATTTGCGGGAACTTCAATTCTTGTTGACCCTTGGTTGACTCCAGAGCCAATTCGGGGCGCCTTTGATCGTCAACATCCGGCAGGCTTTACCTCACTTCGCGACCTGCAATTAGAGAGTGGTTCAATCGGCGCAATTGTTCTGTGTACATCGGTCAATGATCACTTACGTTCTGAAACTCTCAAGTTGATGAGTGATGTACCGGTTCATGGCAATCTCAAGGCGGCCAAGGCAGCACGCGCTGCGGGTTGTACTTCGACTCATGCTCATCAAGTCGGCGATACGTTCACTATCGATTGTAGTGAGGGTGGTGAAGTACGAGTCACGGTCACTCAAACCGGTTTACCGCTTGGGCTCATTGCCATTGGATATCTTTTTGAAGCAATTGACCCAGAGAACAATTCAGCCGGTCGCGTTTGGATTGAGCCGCATCAGCCCACAAAGGCGACCGCTCAATTGTTGGGCAATGTCGATGTTGCAGTCTTGCCAACTCAATCGGTCGTTGCCGTTGTGTTACCAGTGACGGCTGGTCCAAAGAAATCTGCAAAGGCAGCAAAAATCGCTAACGCTCGGGCTTTGGTTGCAACCGCAACGCAGCCGCAACGCGATATGAGGCTTTGGCAAAAAGCTCTGTACTACGTGGCTGGCGGTAATGCCCAGACCCATAATCAGTTAGTCGGTTCTCAAACGCAATTCATTGAATTACGAACTGGCGACTGGCTTGACGTGAAGTCGCGGCGCTAATTCGTTACTGAATGCGCAACGTGTACACGGGAGTGTCATCTGGGCGATTTGGCAAAGTGACCGTATTGCCCACGCGCTTCAGTTGTGCGTGATGGCCAAGCAACTTCACGTCACCTTTCGGCAATCCATCAATCGTGATCTTGGCAGTTGACGGACGGCCAATGACCAAAGCATAAGTTGCACCATCTGCACCCTTGGTCAATCTCACCACGAGTCCTTCATCGGTTGACAACTTTGAAACCTCGTGGGGTCGACTGCCATAGATTGCATCACCATTGACCGATAGCCACTGACCCATAGCCATTAATCGCAACTGCTGAGCCCACGGAATTTCGCCGCCTGGCATCGCTCCGTAATTCAGCAACAGGTTTCCACCGTCAGCCACAATGTTGACGAACATGGTGATGAGTGCGGGGATCGACAGGTATGTCGAGTCATCTTCGTCTTGCGTGTAACCGAAGCTAGTTCCGATGCCGCGAGTGACTTCGTACATCTTTTTTGGTCCGGCAGCCTCAGTTGAGTATTCAGGAGTTCCGAAGTCAGCGTGACTTGTTCCTTGCATGACACCAATGAAGTCGAAGCGATCGTTCACGACGCCTTCGGGATTGCCGTTATAGAAATCTGCCATTAATTGCGCAGCACCTTCGCCGAATCGTGGATAACCAATGTCGTTCCACAAAACATCAGGGTTGTACCTACGAATCAATTCATGCCAGTGCGCCTCGGCATACGCGTGATACGTGTCGTCTTGCGGAATCGCGCCGTACAACGTGGCCCAACTTTTAATGCCGAGTCCTTGGAAGGTCCAGTCAATGCCGCCGGAGTAATACACACCAAAACGCAAACCGGCATTGCGGGCAGCATCAGCACACTCTTGAACCAGATCGCGTTGTGACGACCACTTCTCGCCATGAGTTGGGTTAGGTGTTTCTGATGGCCACATCAAAACACCGTCGTGGTGCTTGGTGACCATCACACAATATTTCGCTCCCGATGCAGCGAGTAGTTGTTCCCAACGCTTGGCGTCCCAGCCTTTAGCTGCTTCGAGAAAGATGTTGACGAAAGTTGAATAGTCGCAATTGCCCCACACTTTTTCGTGATGCAACGCTGCAGGCGAGCCCGGAAGACTGATTGAGTTCTGGTACCACTCGGCATACGGCGTGTGGCTGAACGCCATCTCTTCGCCTTCTTCTCGAGCAAGAGTGAAGGGGTCTTTGCCTAATGGTGCGAACGCCGGGACCGATCCCACAGTCCAGTGCGAAAAAATGCCGAACTTGGCATCTTGAAACCATTCCGGAACTTCGTGTTGCGATAGCGACGCGAACGTTGGCTCATATTTCGTCATATTGCCCCCAATATCTATTGTCCAAGAATCGGACAATAAGGACACTAGTCCGATTGATGTCGTTTGTTAAGAGTCCTGAGCGGAAAGTCGCTCTTCGGTGCGTCGCACCAAAGTTTCGCGCTCACCAGCGGTCAACGGGCGTGCCGTTCGAATATTCAATTCAATCTGATCAACTCCGGCGATTGGGGTCGCGGTCGTAATCTCATCAACGAGTAACACTGCGGTCAGATGTTCAGAACCAGCGAGTTCACGGATTGTTTCGGCAGCCTTCAGGGCCGCCTCTCCGCGTTCGGCATTGATCGGAAGTTGAATAGAAATCTTCGTAGCAACGGGTTCTTGACTGATATTACGGACCGCAATTAACGCGTTATGCGGGAGGTGCACGGTGCTGTAACCATCACGAAGTCGTGTCGATACGAGACCGATGTGTTCAACGACTCCACGAACTCCATTGGGAAAAGCGGTACTGATTTCAACTTCATCACCAACGCCGTAGCGATCTTCGATTAACACCGAAAGCCCGGTCAGGTAGTCGTTCACTTTTTGCGAAGCGCCATAGGCAATGCCCGCACCTAAAAAGCCAGCACTTGACAAAACAAGAGGACCGTCAAGTTTCAGAATATGGAAAATCGCAATCAGAACGCCTACCCAAATCACCACCGCGAGCAAGTGGTGCAACATGCGCGAGACGGCATCGACTCGTTGACGACGACGATTCTCGCCTACTTCACCTTGTTCAAGTTCTTGATAGCGAGCACGGGTTCGCCACCATTGTGACGGTCGAGAAATACTACGTTGGGCGATATATCGCACCAATCGACGAATGATGACATGCGAAAGGCGCGTAAAGATAAAGGCTCCAACGACAACAATCACGACGAGTAGGGGACGTGAAATCGCCTCACGAGCCGACGTCGGTTGATCGGGTGTTGGGTTGAGAGTTGAGATGAAATGGAACAACATGACCTCCTCAGTGTGCCGTATTTTTAACTCAATCCATGTCCATCAGGATAAATGATGTATCCATGCAGGTAATTCGTTGATATTTTTCAACTCACTAAACCGTGAATTGATTGGTGGATGTTCGGCCCGTTCAAGTTCCCACAAGAACTGATACGGGATGTGAACTGCATGACCACCCAATTCAAGGATCGGCAGAATGTCACTCTTGACCGAATTGCCCACCATGCACACTCGCTCGGGCTGTACCGAAATATCTCGAAAAACTTTGGCGTACGTCGCAACGTCTTTCTCTAAAACAATCTCGACATGGTCAAACAGATGATCAAGACCACTTGTTCTAACCTTGCGGGTTTGGTGGACGAGATCTCCTTTAGTAATCAAGATCAAGCGATGTGATTTTGCGAGTTCTTCCAACACTTCTGGAACACCTTCAAGTAAGCGCACTGGCGCCAACAGTAATTCCCGAACGAGTTGTAAAAGTTGAGTGAGTACTGCGGTCGGAACCCGACCTTGGCTGATGGTGATCGCTGCTTCAACCATTGACAAACCAAAAGCCTTCACGCCATATCCATAGGTGTGCAAATTGGCTCGCTCAGTGGCAGTAAGCGCAGCCTTGATATCGATCCCGACTGGCGTATAGGGGGTCAGGAGTTCATAGAAGACCACTTCGGCTGCATGAAACCCGTCTTCGCTGTGCCACAAGGTGTCGTCAGCGTCAAAAGCTAAGCAATCAAAAGTAGCCATAGACACTTATTCTTCTAGAGTAAATGGGGTGAAGCAGGACAATTTTGCACGGAACATTCAAATTTTTGCTCCTTCTCGGGTTTTCCTTTTGATTTTTGGCAGCCTCGCGCTCGTTGCCACTGCTTGTTCAAGTAACTCTGCTTCTAGCGACACAACGGTCAGTTCAACTTCAGTCGCAACCACTACTTCGGCTCCTGCAACCACGACAACAACGAGTACGACAACTACAACGACGAGTACGACAACTACGACACTCCCCCCTGGCTTCCCAACTTCGTCCATCGCTCCAATTGTCCCTGTGAACGGAATGGCCGTAAAGATCACGCATGTCGAGACCACTGATCGCGTGGTATTTCTCACCATTGACGACGGCATTGTCAGAGATCCAGCCGCCATGAAATATTTGGTTGATAACAAGATGCCCGCGACCCTTTTCTTAGTCTCTGGCGAATTTCGTCAAGACCCCGCATACTTCGCGCAAATTTTGACAGTCGGTGGAACCATCAGTTCACACACCATGCAGCATCCAAACCTCAAAGGGCTCAGCCTTGAGCGACAAAAATC
>CAMDER010000072.1 GCA_945896935.1 Bifidobacterium breve
AAAATGACATCGGCATACTTTGCAGTGTCTGTCATGAACTGTTCAGAAACCACCGTGAACAAATCTTCTCGCTCAAGTCCGTGACGAACCAACTCGGTGTTCGGTGCAGTGACCAGCGGATTGCCGTTGTAAACGAACAACACCTTGACGGGTGGAGCAAGTGTTGTGTCGTTGAGCACCCGACCGATGTGATTCATACTCAACGACCGACGCTCTTTGCCCGCACTCAGTGATGAAACATCAAAGACTGAATCATCCACATTTGTTGCCGCATACGAACCGACACTTCGCGAGAACCCGCCACCTTTATGGCGCCATGCTCCAGTGAGCATGGGCAGACACGTGAGAGTACGGAAGAACATAACTCCGTGCTCTCGATGCTCGGCTCCAATGAGCGAGCGAATAAATGCGGGTTTGGTGGTTCCGTAATCGCGCGCCAAAGACTCGATTTCGTCGACAGAGATACCGCAAACTTCGGCAGCCCGAGCAGGTGTCCATTGCGACACTTGTTCTTTCAGTTCGTCAAAACCTTCGGTGTACTGCGCGATGTAATCGGCATCGGTCAATTCGTCGCGAATGAGAATGTGCATCACCGCCAGCATCAAGGCGACATCGGTGCCAGGTAACGGCTGAATAAAAACATCAGCGGCTTCGGCCGTGATTGTTTTCAATGGATCAATCACGACAACTTTGGCGCCATTAGCACGAGCCTTTTCAATGAAAGGCCACAAGTGTCGATTCGCCAAACGGGTATTTGTTCCCCACAACAAGATCAATTGCGAATATTGAATATCCATCGGATCATTCGCTAAAGGCGATCCGAGAGTCAGTGTCGATCCGACCATGGCGGTTGCTCCACACAACGAATCGACTTGGCACGATGCACCAACCTTGGCGAAGAATCGTCGGTCAAGCGAATTCATTTGAATCAGACCTTGCGTGCCTGCCGAACCCCAGGGCATCACGGCCTCGCCACCAAACTCGGCCGATACTTCATGGACCCGCGAAGCCACTAGATGTAACGCTTCATCCCAAGAGGCTTGACGGAACTCTCCAGTCCCCTTGGCTCCAGTTCGAATCAGGGGATACAAAATACGGTCGGGGCTATAGACACGATCTAAAAATCGGTTGACCTTGGGGCATAGTTCGCCTTGTGAATAAGGATGCTGAGCATTACCCCGCATTTTGACGGCCACACCGCCTTCGACCGTGACTTCCCAACCGCAAGTGTCTGGACAGTCGTGATGACAGGTGCCAAGAACAACGTGGGATTCAATGCCCTGCACAGAAGTCATGTTTCTATTCTGCCAGCAAGTGACTCGCCCGTCATCAGGGTTTATGATCTTGAGAGAATTACTTGGCTCTTTGGGGGAAATTATGTTGAACGAAGCTCTTGACCGCTCACTCATCACCGACTTGTTGTCGCGTTATACCTGGGCCTTAGTCGACCGCGATTGGGATGCTTGGCAGAAAGTCTTCACTCCCGATGCCCATGTTGATTATTCAACCGCTGGCGGACCAGTAGGTTCACCCGCTGTGGCTGCCGAAACATTCAGCGGCATGATGTCGATGTTTGATGTGTCACTCTCGGCAGGTGGCAATGTGGCTATCACCTTCGAAAACGACGACACCGCCAAAGTTCGTTCGGTGTACACGATGACGATGCGTATCCCCGGCGATCAACCGACTTACATGCAGGCCAGCGGTTGGTACAACGACACCATCGTGCGCACCGCAAGCGGTTGGCTCATCAGCAATCGTTTTGAACAACTCGCTTACGTCAAATAAGTCTGATCATGCCGTTACCTTCAAAACGCAATCCCGAAGAACTCGCCCGCACGCTCGAAACGTGGTTCAGCAAACAGTTTGGTCACTCATGCACGATCACCGATGTCGGAATTCCGGAAGGTACTGGCATGAGTAGTGAGACGTTGCTTTTCACTCTTCATCACAACGGTCTCGTTGAACCAGTTGTGACTCGTCTCAATCCCGACATGAACGATTGGCCGGTTTTTCCGATTTACGACATGGTTGCTCAGGCCGGGGCTATGCAACTAGTTGGCAACAACAGCAACCTTCCAGTGCCGAATGTTCGATTCCTTGAAACCGACACTTCAATTTTGGGTTCACCTTTCTTGGTGATGGATCGGGTGAATGGTCGGGCACTCCCCGATATGCCCCCGTACGTTTTTGGCGGAAGTTATATGGACGCCATGTCGGTTGACGATCGACGCGAACTTGGCCGCGAGGTAGCGCGTGTTCAAGCTCGCATTCATGCCATCGATTTGTCAACAGCAAAAGGTGACGTGTCATTTTTACCTTCGCGCGATGGCGACGCGATTGATCGCTTACTGACCGAGCAGCGCGCCTATTACGACTGGGCTCGTGGTGATCTTCGCTTGCCAGTCATTGAACAAGCACTCACGTGGCTCGCCGAACGTAAGCCCAGCAATCCTGGACCCACCGTTATTAACTGGGGCGATGCGCGACCTGGCAACGTGTTGTTTGATGGCCTCACGCCCACCGCAGTCCTCGACTGGGAAATGGTCAACGTCGGTCCTGCCGGAATTGACGTCGGCTGGTTGATCTTTATGCATCAATTCTTTCAGTCTTTGGCTGATGTTTTTGAGATGCCAGGCTTCCCCGAGTTCTGTCAAACCGAAGACATCATCAAAGCGTACGAAGGTGCTGGTGGACGACATATTGAGGATCTCAATTGGTACATCGTGTACGCCAGTTTGCGTTTTGCTGCAGTAGCTATTCGAACATCACTTCGTGGTGTCGCATATGGCGAACGCGAAATGCCTGACGACCCCGAAGACCTCATCATGCATAAGGCAATGCTGTATTCGCAGATTGCTCTGTAATCATCATGATGATTCAGAAAAATCAAAGCCGAGGCAGTTCCAGTCAGCGGCTATTGGCATTGACTAGCTTGATTGCTCTTGTTATGAGTGCGTGTTCGCAGTCTTCTGAAACCACATCAAATTCTCAAACTTCCACGATTGCCGAGAGCACATCTACACTGCCTCTGCCAGCCGAAAGTACCAGTACCACTTCCCAAAATACAACGACTACGACAACCATTTCAAAGCCTCCACCGCTACCCAACTTTGATCCTCTTCCTCCCACTTCAGAACTTGACAAGCTTGATCTGAAATTAACTCCAGTTGCAGATATCCCGCTTGCTTTGGGCATGGCTTGGAGTGATGAACAACAATATTTTTACGTCATCACTCAAAAGGGAGAAGTATTCCGCACTCCGCCCGATTTTTCGACGGTCGAACTGGCAATTGACTTAGTCGATCAAGTCACTCCCTACTCTTTCGAATCAGAACGAGGAATGACTGGTGTCGCAATTAGCCCCATTGATGGTCGACTCTTCTTGACATATAACGATCTCAACAAAGACACAAATGTCGTTTCGTATAACTTCAATAATGGAATGCCCGATCCTTCAACTCGCAGGCTTGTTCTCTTTGTCAAGCAACCTGGCATTAGCCATAAAGCGGGGAATCTCATATTTGACGAAAGCGGAGCCCTCTATATTTCCCTCGGCGACGGCGGCGGCAATAAAGGTGCGACATCGCAGGACTACACCTCACTGCTCGGGAGCATTTTGAAAATCATTCCCAACATCGACAGTGATGGCTACGCAGTCCCTACCGACAATCCATTTGTTGACGACCCAACGCGCGCACCAGAGATTTATGTCAAGGGACTTCGCCAACCTCACAGATTCGCGCTCAACCACGCCAATGGAGATATCTACATCGGCGATGTGGGCGAAAGTGATTACGAAGAACTGAATTTCCTTCCCGCTGGAACCTCAGGAGTCAATCTCGGATGGCCCTATATGGAAGGGCTCGAAAAGCGCAAGAGCGGAGGGGCGTATGAATTCACCCCTCCGATTTACCAATTTGCTCATCCCAGTTGGATTGCGATCATTGCTGGCTTTATTTATCACGGAGAAAAAATACCGAAGATGAAAGGCGCTCTCATCTTTGGTGACATGGCAGGAAAACTGTGTCTTCTTGGGAGCGACGGAGTCACCGTTCTCAATATTTCGGAAAGCGGCAACATCTTGACCTCCTTTGCCGAAGGACCAGATGGCGAGCTTTATAGTTTGAGCCGACTTGAAGGTGTCAAGCGAATTGACCCGGCCTAGGTCTTGAGTGAATTAGTTCTTCAGTAACTCTGGGCGCATGGTTGAGATTTGTCGACGGAGACCTTCGCGCCAATCAATGGACGAATGAAACCCGACATTGTGGAGCTTCTCCAAGTCAGGAACAATTGAAGCAATCGTTGCCGTTGTCGGGTTAAACGTTGGCGCGATACCAGTCAAGCGACCCATCTCTTCGCACCAATCTTCGATTGATACCAACTGATCGCCGCCCCAGTTCACAATTTCAGCACCGCTATTTGCATACGAGAGCAAATACGGAATACTGCGATTGATGTCGTCGGCATGAATTGGTGTGTATGTCGTTGGTTGATCAACATGTACTGGCACTGGGATATTGCGTTCCATCATCATCAAGTGAAATGACATCCAGCCATATGCATCACCGTACGGGACATTTAGCCGAGCGATCACAGTCGGAACGCCAAGTCGCTTTGCAGTGTGCTTCACCAAAACTTCGCCAGCGATTTTCGAAATGCTGTACGTCGGCATCCCGGGCATCGGACGATGACTGTCGCCTAAGAGATCGGTTTCTTTTCGTGCTTCACCGTGCTTAGGTTCATACACCGCGGTCGATGAGCAATGGAAAAACGACAACTTGTCGCTACGCGAGGCGGCGACTTCCATCAGGTCGGCACTGCCATGCGCGTTTGACGCAAATGCTTCCTCGAAATTGCTGCTCTTAGCCACGGCAAAGTGCAAAACGAGATCAAGATCGCTCGGCACTTCATCAAGGTTGCCTTTTGCTAAATCAATACTGACCGTCTGAACGCCTTTGTCGTGCCATGGCTGACGCTGTGCCGGATCTTTAAAACGTGCCGCACCATAAACAGTGTTGCCTTGCGCTGCCAACGATTCAGCAAGCGGGCCAGCAACCCAACCAGTAACGCCAGTGACCAAAATCTTTTTGCCAGAGATTTGCTCCACAGAAGTCACCACAACTCGTCGGTGTAGGTGTCGGTTCCGAACACGGTGTTCTTGAATGGGCTTGTCCACAAATGCTTTGCGAGTCCACTTGATTCAAGATTGGCACCAAATTTTGCGTAACCATCTTTCCATTCGGCTGCGGGATCGTGATCAACAAAATGGATTTGCATGAAACGCTGATCGGCCTTGGGTACACGAGGAACGTCCGGCGGAGCATCATCAAGCAATGGCAACAATGTTGAGTAGTTGAAAACATCAGGTCCCCACGATGATGCAAACGCCCGAGGAGCCCAATTATTTTGCATCCACTCGCTCATCTGAGCATGAGTGACCCCTTCGTTCAATTCGCCAACGTTGACAATGATGCCGGGGTAACCGCGGTCGAGCGCCAATTCGATATTGGTGGTGATTTCGGTGCGAGTCATCGACCACTGGTTGTCGTACAACTGGGTGTGAATATGGGTGCGCTCGGCGAACATACGGCCAGTGGCATGCAGATTCTTAACCGTGTCGACGCTCCAACGATTCCAGTCATCATGGTGACCTTTAAGCACCCAATAAATGGCAAGGTACGAACCCGACATCGGGTCTGGGCTCATTGGCGAATCAGCGGGATAACGCAGGGCCTTGAGGTCACGCGTCGAGACGAAGCGATCTCCGGCGAACGAGTAGGCACCAACGAGTACGCCACCATAGAAGTGATCTCGTTCGTACCAACGGTTGTATTCAACTTCGTGACCCTTAGTGGGCTCGACCATCGTGAACAACAAGGTTCCAAGTTCAATTGGGTACTTCTTCATAACTCCCCTTCAATGCACTACTGGTGCGTTGCTCTACCAAACTGTAGATGTTTCTAACTCGGGATCAATTATCAATGACGAGATTTGGTTCTTCGGTGAGAATCCACTGAATGTTTGACGAGTCCATGAACTTTTCAATGTCTTCCATGACTAACGGAAAATCAGGTTCGCTCATATGAGCATTGAACTGATCTGCCGAATCAAAGATCTGAATCGTGACGCCATCAAAACCTGGCTCGTGACGACTACCTTCGGCGGGCCACACCGCCGGATGCTGTTCGTAACGACGAACATACTTTGCTGCCGAACAATTCTTGATCAGTGGTCCGTGGATGTTGAACCAGTAGTCAAGAAATTCTTGATGAGTTGTTCCGGGCTTGCGCTTCAGAAGTGTGACGAGTCGAATCATGGTCGTGCCTTTCGTGTTATTAAATTTCTATTACAAACCTAAGAATGATCCACCATCGCAGATGATGGTTTGCCCCGTGACGAACGAAGAATCGTCGCTGGCCAAAAAGAGCGCGACCGAGCCAATGTCGTCGGTGATATCGCCAACACGGCCAAGGGGCGTACGTGCCTCAATGGCTTGTTGAAGCGCCGGATTGCGATCAAATGCGGTCAATAACGCCGGACTTCCAGCAACCGGACCAATGCAATTCACCGTGATGCCAAATTCTCCCCATTCGCGGGCCAGGCTCTTGGCGATTGCCCGCTGTGCAGCCTTGGCTGGCGAATAGAGCGGGATATTCGCGCTGCCCTCAACGCCTGATGGAGACGTAATCAAAATGAGTCGTCCTCCGCCCTCGCCTTTTGGTCGGGCGGATGATGCAATGAGATGGGGCATTGCAGCACGCGCGCAAAAAAGACTGGCCCAGACGCCCGTACGCGACATCGGCGTCCAATGCTTATCGATTTGCGCTTTTTCTAACTTGTGCGGAATGCCGCCCATGAACGCGTTGTGCACCATGACATCAAGTCGACCAAATTGCCGAATAGTTTCGGCGACGCACGCGTCAACAGATTCCGAAACAGACACATCAGTGACGATGCAGACTGCCTGTCCGCCTGCAGAACGAATTGACTCAACTACTGGTTCGCCGGTCTCGGCACGACGGGCCGCAACGACAACGGTCGCTCCTTCTTGGGCTAAACGACGGGCAATTCCCTCGCCCACACCTTGACCCGCTCCCGTCACAATGGCAACACGATTTTCTAATCGGCGAGCATTCACATCCACAGTCCTCCATCACAGACGATGGTTTGGCCAGTGATATCACGAGAAGCTTCGCTACACAACCAAGTCACAACCCCAACCGGGCTCACTTCGTTGCTCAGTGATCGAGGGGCAATCGCGACAGGCCCAGAAATGTTTGCATCGATCGAGAACCAATGCGGCTCAACAGCAACCGCATTCACCGTGATCCCGGTCGATCCCCATTGACGCGCTGCCGATTTCACCAAGATGCGTGCCGATTCGGCCAAAGCTGCTTGCGGTGCATAACAAGCGCCACCAGACATGCCTGTTGTTGGGACTACGACAACTATGCGTTCACAATTCGTTGAGTGCGCTTCTTGAAGAGCAAGGATGACTCGTTGCATGGGTTGCTCATAGATCTCATCAATGTGCGTATCCGTCAATTCGGTCAAGCTTGAAATTGAGTTTTCCCCATTGAGATCAACAACTATCACCGCGCTACGTGTATCAGAATGCACCCCATCGCGAAGAACTTGCGCAAGCGCACCTTCGCCCGACACTTTCACACTCATGAAATCCCAGTTCCGGTATTCAAATGCGCCGAAGTATCACCATGAGCGTCAACAAGCATGATGCGTTGAGAAAATGCCCATTCGCCTTGCGCATTTTTTGCAAACTCGTCGTGATAGCGCCCCGATGCCACAACTTGTAACGGTAATTCATCGGGCACATTTTGTATAACCGTGAATTGCGAGCGGGTTCGGACCGACGTGGGCGAATCGGCTTCAAGAATTGTGTTGGTCACGAGGTGCTTGGTTCGTGGGATCCCCGCGTAAGTCTTGACGAAGTGATGGAGCACTGCCCCCACTTGTGCGCCAGGAACCGGCGGTTGATCTGGCCCAGCCATGTAAACCGGCGCTTCTGCAAAAAGTTTGGACACCCCATCAAAATCGCCGGCGTCAATCCGTTCGGCATACGAGTACAACAAATTGAGGATTGCTCTTTCATCTCCGTAATTCAGCATGTTGACACCGTAGACCAACTACGGTGAAGGTGTGGCTGACAACATTGAAGACCCCACCCCTATTGGCAACGTTTGGCCGATGGCGGGCGAACAAACCGACGAACTCGTGCGCGCGGCTTTCCCCTTACGACTCGGGCTCGCCGAAGGCAAAGTAGCGCTCGTGACTGGCGCAGGACGCGGTATTGGTGAAGCCACTGCCCGACTCTTCGCAGTCGAAGGTGCTGCCGTCGTCGTTTGTGACATCGACGGAGACGCGGCTCAGGCCGTTGTGCGGTCGATTCAAGAACGTGGTGGCGAAGCATTCGCGGTGGCTGCCGACCTCACCAAAGAAGACGACGTCGCCGCCGTTATTAACTCGGCAATCGACAATTACGGTCGACTTGACTGTGCGGTCAATAATGCCGGCGTCAGTGGAAGGTTCGGTTCATTTATCGACCTTCCGTTGCATGAGTGGCAACACATGATCAACGCCAATCTCACAAGTGTCTTTTTGTGTCTCAAGTACGAACTCGGCGTTATGGCAGCCCAAGGTTCTGGGGCAATCGTCAACGTGTCTTCTGG